>JASFME010000080.1:0-9228 GCA_050117725.1 Granulosicoccaceae bacterium
ACACATAGTTTATTTCCGTTAGTTGTTAGGGGGCAGGTGTGAGGAGTAATACCCCACAAACCTGAACAAATCTGTCACTTCACGCCTCACGCCTCACTCCTCTCGTTTTTTAAGCGGTCGTTGCCAGCCAGTGATGGTCTTTTGCGGCGAACGTGTCAGGGTCAGGGTATCTTGTGGCGCATCTTTATTGATGGTCGAACCGGCACCGATAGTGGCTCCCTTGCCGACGGTTAACGGCGCCACGAGCGCCGTGTTGGAACCGATGAAGGCATTGTCTTCGATGATCGTGCGATGCTTGCGGGCACCATCATAATTGCAGGTGATCGTGCCCGCACCGATGTTCACATCACTGCCCAGCGTGGCATCGCCGATATAACTTAAATGGTTGACCTTGCTGCCCTTGCCGATCTCGGCATTTTTCACTTCTACAAAGTTACCGACCTTCGCACCATCGGCCAGCCTGGCGCCGGGGCGCAGGCGCGCAAATGGCCCGATACTGCAACCTCTACCTGTCTCGCTTTGCTCGAGCAGGGAGTTCGCCTCGATGTGTGTATCGTCACCGATAATACAGTCGCGAATGATCACATTCGATCCGATCTTGACGTTGTTACCCAGGCTGACCTTGCCTTCGAGTATTACATTGACTTCGATACTGACATCCTGGCCACAGCTGACCTCGCCACGAATATCGATTCGCGCCGGATCACGGAGGCTGACGCCCAGTTGCATGAGTTGTTCTGCCTGCATATGCTGATAATAACGTTCCAGTGTCGCCAGTTGTAGCCGGTCGTTGACACCACTGACTTCATATTCATCGACGGCCTGCACGGCCTCGACACCAATCCCGTCCTGCACGGCCATGGCGATTACGTCCGTAAGGTAGTATTCGCCCTGTGCATTGTCATTACCCAGCCGCGCAATCCAGTCACGCAGTTGCGACAGGGGTGCTGCCAGGATCCCGGTATTGGTTTCCCGGATGGCTAGCGTTTGGGCATCGGCGTCCTTGTGCTCGGTAATCGTTGTTACCCTGCCCGCTGCATCTCTGACAATACGACCATAACCGGAGGGATCATCGAGCGTCACGGTGAGCAGGGCGATCCCGTCCGGGTTGCACTGCGCGAGATTTTGCAAGGTACCCGGCTGTATCAACGGCACATCACCGTACAGTACGAGGACGCGTCCATCGTCAGCGTTGATAGACGGCAGTGCCTGCGCAACGGCATGGCCGGTGCCAAGTTGCCTGGCCTGTTCGACCCACTCGACATCCATGCCGGGCAGGGTGGTTTTTACCTGTTCCCCACCGTGTCCGTACACTACCGTGATCCCGGCCGGTGCCAGCGCCCCGGCAGCGGAGGCAACATGCTCGAGCATGCTGCGACCGGCCAGCGTATGCATGACCTTCGGCAGGCGCGAACGCATGCGCGTGCCCTGGCCGGCGGCAAGAATAACGATATATAAGGGTGTTTCTGACATGCCCCTAGTCTGAACGAAAATCCTCAACGGGACAACGAGTTAAGGGGTTTTACTAGTGTGAGCCTTCAGGCGTGGCATTGAGCATATCTTTCGAGTAGTCATGCTCGAACTGGCCCTGCGCGATTTCCTCGGCCGTGGCATCCCTGACCTCGAGGATCCGCACCGTGAACTTGATGTTCTTGCCGGCCAGTGGGTGATTGCCGTCAAGGGTCAGCCTGCCGTTTGCGATCTTCGTTACGGTGAAGGTCTTGCTATCACCGTTTTCATTCTGGAACTCGGCCTGCGCGCCGACCTGGCGATACTCGGGCGGCACATTGTCGAGCTTGTCCTTGAAGGTCAGGTTCGGATCATATTCACCGAAGCCCTCTTCCGGCGATACCATGACCTCGACCGTATCACCGGCCTGCTTGCCTTCGAGGTTACGCTCGAGGATGGGCAAAAGCTGACTGCCGGCGCCCTGTACATAGCTGACCGGCAGATCATTTTGCTCGATGGTCTCGCCGAGTTCGTTCTGGATGGTGTAGGTCAGTGTGACCAGCTTGTCCTTGCCGATGGTATCCGTCATCAATCAGCGCCGGATCTTGCGCAATTTTTCAATGGTACGCAGCTGGGCAACGGCTTCGGCCAGTTCGGCCTGGGCCTTGGCATAGTCCATCTTGCCCGCCTTGTCCTTGAGGGCAGTTTCAGCACGTTGCTTGGCTTCCACCGCCGCGGCTTCGTCCAGGTCATGGGCGCGAACTGCCGTATCGGCGAGCACGGTTACGACGTGCGGCTGTACTTCGAGCATGCCGCCCGATACATAGAAGAACTGTTCTTCCTTGCCGGCATTCTGCACGCGTATTTCACCCGGCTTGAGGCGGGTCAGCATCGGGGTGTGGCGTGGCGCGATGCCCACTTCACCCATTTCTGCCGGCGCGATCACCATCTCGGCGGTGCCGGAAAAGATTTCCTGTTCCGCGCTGACGATGTCGACATGTATTGTCATTGCCATAATGTGTGCCTCGACGGCTGCTTACATGCTTTTCGCTTTTTCAACGGCTTCTTCAATCGTGCCGACCATGTAGAACGCCTGTTCCGGCAGGTCGTCATAGTCGCCATTGAGAATGCCCTTGAACGCCGCGATGGTTTCTTTCAGCGTCACGTACTTGCCCGGTGCACCGGTGAAGACTTCCGCCACGAAGAACGGCTGTGACAGGAAACGCTGGATCTTGCGCGCACGGGCCACGGTCTGTTTGTCTTCTTCAGACAGTTCGTCCATACCGAGGATCGCGATGATGTCCTTGAGTTCCTTGTA
Organism: Granulosicoccaceae bacterium; assembly: GCA_050117725.1. GTDB lineage: Bacteria > Pseudomonadota > Gammaproteobacteria > AKS1 > AKS1 > JASFJH01. Next base: position 2,768 of record JASFME010000080.1, read on the forward strand.
ACGCTGCAGGGTACCCTGTACGCCACGGGCGATATCGTAGTGTTCCTGGCCCACGACGAGCGGGTCGAGCTGACGTGAAGTCGAGTCGAGCGGATCCACCGCCGGGTAAATACCCAGCTCCGCTACCTGGCGAGACAGTACGAGGGTCGCGTCAAGGTGAGCAAAGGTGGTGGCCGGAGACGGGTCAGTCAGGTCATCCGCCGGTACGTATACCGCCTGGAACGAGGTGATCGAACCGGTCTTGGTCGAGGTAATACGTTCCTGCAGGGCACCCATTTCTTCCGCGAGTGTCGGCTGGTAACCCACGGCTGACGGCATACGGCCGAGCAGCGCCGATACTTCAGTACCGGCCAGGGTGTAACGGTAGATGTTATCGATGAACATGAGGACATCGCGGCCCTCATCACGGAAGTGTTCCGCCATGGTCAGACCGGTCAGGGCGACACGCAGACGGTTGCCCGGCGGCTCGTTCATCTGGCCGTAGACGAGGGCGACCTTGTCGATAACGCCACCTTCCGTCATTTCGTGGTAGAAGTCGTTACCTTCACGGGTACGTTCACCGACACCGGCGAATACCGAAAAGCCACTGTGCTCTACCGCGATATTACGGATAAGCTCCATCAGGGTCACGGTCTTGCCTACACCCGCACCCCCGAACAGACCTACCTTACCGCCCTTGGCGATCGGCATAACCAGGTCGATGACCTTGATGCCGGTTTCGAGAATCTCAACGGATGCGGCCTGCTCATCGAATGACGGCGGGTTACGGTGAATCGGCAAGGTGCTTTCCGCACCGATGTCGCCCGCTTCATCAACCGGTTCACCGAGTACGTTCATGATACGACCCAGTGTTTTCTTGCCTACCGGTACCTGAATGGGCGAACCGGTGTTCGATACAGCTGTGCCACGACGCACACCATCGGTACTACCCATTGCAATAGTACGCACCACACCGTCGCCGAGCTGCTGCTGCACTTCGAGGGTCAGGCCAGCTTCGCCGACCTTCAGTGCATCGTAGACCTTCGGCACGCTGTCACGCGGGAATTCCACGTCAACAACGGCACCAATGATTTCCACAATGTTGCCAGCACTCATGTTCAATTCCTCTTTAAAGATTAATTCCTGAATTCTTTACGCATTAAACCGCTGCGGCGCCGCTGACGATTTCCGAGATTTCCTGGGTAATCGCTGCCTGGCGCGCCTTGTTATAGGCCAGCTGCAGTTCATTGATAATGTCACCCGCGTTATCCGATGCACTCTTCATCGCGATCATGCGCGCTGACATCTCGCAGGCAATATTCTCAACCACGCCCTGATATACAAGCGATTCGATAAAGCGCATGAGCAGGGAGTCGAGTACTTCCTTCGATTCCGGTTCATAAATGTAATCCCAGTGATGTTTCAGTTCTTCGTCGTCCATGGCCTGAAGCGGGATGACCTGCTCAACGCGCGGAGTCTGCGTCATCGTGTTAACAAAGTCGTTAAAGACCAGGTACAGGCGATCAATCTTGCCTTCATCATAGGCATCCAGCATGACCTTGACCGCACCAATTAAATCATGCGCACGCGGCGCATCGCCGATGTTGGAAAGCTCACTCACGACACTGGCACCAAAACGACTGAAGAAACCAGCCGCCTTTTTACCAATCGTGCAGACATCGATCTCGATACCCTGGTCGTGCCATTCCTTCATCGATCTCATAACAGCCTTGAACATATTGATGTTCAGGCCACCACAAAGACCGCGGTCTGTCGAGACAACGATGTAGCCGACGCGCTTGACTTCACGATCCAGCAGGTAAGGGTGCTTGTACTCCGGATGTGCGTTGGCGAGATGGCCCACTACGTTACGCATCTTTTCCGCATAGGGACGTGCTGACGCCATGCGATCCTGCGCCTTGCGCATCTTGCTCGCCGCTACCATTTCCATCGCCTTGGTGATCTTCTGCGTGTTCTGAACGCTTTTGATCTTCGTGCGGATTTCTTTAGCACCTGCCATTGCTTTGCTCGCTCGTCTTAGTAGGCGTTATTGGCCTTGAAGTCCTCAACCGCTGCCTTCAGACCTGCTTCGATGTCATCGTTCCAGTCAGCGCTTTCGTTGATCTTGTTCATCAGATCAGCGTGCGTACTGTTCAGGTAGCTGTGCATGGCTGCTTCGAAGTCAACAATCTTGTTGACGTCAACGTCGTCAAGATAACCTTCGTTGGCCGCGTACAGGGAGGCACCCATTTCCGCGATGCTCAGCGGGCTGTACTGCTTCTGCTTCATCAGTTCGGTGACGCGCTGACCACGTTCGAGCTGCTTGCGCGTCGTTTCATCAAGGTCAGAGGCAAACTGCGCGAACGCTGCCAGTTCACGGTACTGTGCCAGCGCGAGACGGACACCGCCACCGAGCTTCTTGATGATCTTGGTCTGGGCCGCACCACCTACACGTGATACGGACAGGCCGGCGTTAATCGCCGGGCGGATACCGGCGTTGAACAGATCCGACTCGAGGAAGATCTGGCCGTCAGTAATCGAGATCACGTTGGTCGGCACGAACGCGGATACGTCACCCGCCTGGGTCTCGATGATCGGCAGGGCCGTCAGGGAGCCGGTCTTGCCTTTCACTTCACCGTTGGTGAACTTCTCAACATAATCGGCGTTGACGCGCGCGGCACGTTCCAGCAGGCGTGAATGCAGGTAGAACACATCACCCGGATACGCTTCACGGCCCGGCGGACGACGCAGCAACAGCGATACCTGGCGATAGGCCCAGGCCTGCTTGGTCAGGTCATCATAAATGATGAGCGCGTCTTCACCGCGGTCACGGAAGTATTCACCCATGGTGCAACCGGCGTACGGTGCAATGTACTGCATCGCAGCTGAATCGGCTGCGCTGGCCGCGACGATAATCGTGTGATCGAGCGCGCCGTGTTCTTCTAGCTTGCGTACCACGCCGGCAATCGAAGAGGCCTTCTGGCCTACCGCGACGTAGATACACTTAACGCCGGTACCCTTCTGGTTGATGATGGCGTCAACGGCCACGGCGGTCTTGCCGGTCTGGCGGTCGCCAATGATGAGCTCACGCTGGCCACGGCCCACCGGGACCATCGCGTCAATCGCCTTCAGGCCGGTCTGCACCGGCTGGTCAACTGACTTACGTTCGATTACGCCCGGGGCAACCTTTTCGATTGGCGAGCTGTCGCTTGCGGTGATATCGCCCTTGCCGTCAATCGGGTTACCGAGTGAGTCGACAACACGGCCCAGCAGGGCTTCACCGACAGGCACTTCGAGAATACGGCCGGTGCACTTGACCTTGTCGCCTTCGGTAATGCCCTTGTAATCACCGAGCACAACCGCACCGACAGAATCACGCTCCAGGTTGAGCGCCATACCGAAGATGCTGCCAGGGAACTCGATCATTTCACCCTGCATCACGTCGGCCAGGCCATGCACGCGCGCGATACCGTCAGTCAGGCTGACGACAGTACCTTCGTTACGTGCTTCAGCAGTGGCTTCAAATTTCTGAATGCGCTGTTTAATCAGCTCGCTGATTTCAGATGGATTCAGTTGCTGCATAGCTTTTTCCCTCTGGTGTTACGGGCTTTCCCGCTCACCCGGTCAATTTCCTGAAAAAATAAAAAATCTTTATCCCAGTGCAATGGCAAAACTTTCCAACCGGCCACGCACTGAACCGTCGATCACGGTATCGCCTGCGCGAATAATCGCACCACCGATCAGTGACGGGTCTGTTTCCAGTTGCAGTTTCACTTCGCGACCAAAACGTGTCTTGATGGCATCGGCAATTTGCTGCTGCTGCGCCTCCGACAGCTCTTGCGCACTGATGACAGTGGCCTCAAGTGTCTTCTCTGCTTCAGCGCGCAGTTTTTCAAACTGCCCGGAAATCTCCGGCAACACCGCAAGACGCCCGTTTTCCGCCAACAGGCGAACCAGATTACGACCGGCATCATCGAGCTGGTCAGCACAAACCGCGCTGAAAATCTCGGCGCGCTGTTCAATAGTCAGGTTCGGGCTGTCGATGGCTTCACGCATACTCGCGTCGCTCGATATCGCGGCAGCAAAACCGAGCATGTCCGACCATTGGGCCAGCGTGCCGGCCTGCTTAGCCAGATCGAAACTTGCCTGGGCGTAGGGACGTGCAACAGTGGCGAGTTCAGACATAGGTGTCTTCCCCTAGATTTGCGCGGCCAGCTTCTTGATCATGTCATCGTGCGCAGAGGCATCGACTTCACGCTCAAGAACCTTTTCGGCACCACTTACAACAATGTCAGCCAGCTCAGCACGCAGTGTTTCTTTTGCGCGTTGCACTTCCTGTTCGATTTCTGCCTTGGCAGCATTAACAAGACGTTCGCCTTCCTTGCGGGCATCGTCCTTCGATTCTTCGACGATTTCCGATGCGCGCTTTTCAGCCTTGGCGATGATCTGTGATGCCTGTTCCTTGGCTTCGTGCAGTTTTTCAGCAGCGCGCTTTTCAGCAAGCTCCTGTTCGTGAACTCCACGTTCTGCTGCGGCCAGGCCATCGGCGATCTTGGTCTTGCGTTCATGCAAGGCATTCATGATCGGCGGCCAGACAAACTTCATGCAGAACCACACGAAGATTGCGAACGTAATCGACTGCCCGATCAGAGTAAAATTGATATTCATGCCTTCATCCCCGAAGTATGTGACTTTCGGTTAATGTACGTTGAGATTGGCGTGCTATTAACCAGCAACCGCGAACAGAACGTACATGGCGATACCAACAGCGATCATCGGTACGGCGTCAACCAGACCCATAACGATGAAGAACTGGGTACGCAGCATCGGGATGAGTTCCGGCTGGCGAGCAGCGCCTTCGAGGAAGCGGCCACCGAGGACGCCGATACCTACTGCAGCGCCAAGGGCACCCAAACCCATCATGATTGCACCGGCGATGTAGAGCAATGCTTGTTCCATGATTGTCTCCTAATTGAGATAGTTAAATTAATAAAAGTTAAAACGAAATCAGTGATTGCTGTGCGCCATATCCATGTACACAATGGTCAGTGTCATGAAGATGAACGCCTGCAGCGTAATAACCAGGATGTGGAAAATGGCCCAGCCCAGTTGCAGTACGCCGCCAAATACGCCCAGGGTCATCCCGGCGCTGAACATCAGCGCAATCAGGATAAAGATCATTTCACCCGCGTACATGTTGCCAAACAGTCGTAGTGCCAGTGAAATCGGCTTCGCGATCAACGAAACGAATTCGAGGAAAAAGTTCACCGGGATAAACAGGAGCTTGATAACCGGGTTCTTCGACTCGAACGGGTGCAGGGTCAACTCACCTACGAAACCGCCAATGCCTTTCACCTTGATACTGTAGAAAATGGTCAGGGCAAATACGGACAGCGCCATACCAAAGGTAGCGTTCGGGTCGGTAGTCGGCACGACCTTCATATAATGGATACCCGACCAGCCTGCCAGACCCGGGATCCAGTCCACCGGCACGAGATCCATCAGGTTCATGAGAAAGATCCAGACGAAGATCGTCAGGGACAGGGGGGCGACCAGGTTGTTCTTCGAGGTAAATGAGCCACGCACACTCGTATCGATGAATTCAACAATCCATTCAACAAAGTTTTGCAGTCCGGAAGGATTGTCGACGCTGGCATTCTTCGCCGCCTTGCGGAACACCCATAAAAAGATAACACCCAGCAAAATCGACCAGAACATCGTGTCAACGTGAATGGCCCAAAAGCCCATTTCCTTGGCTTGCTCTGCAGAATGCGCCAGGCCCCAGCTACCATCCGGGTGCTTGCCAAAAGTCAGGTTCTGCAGGTGGTGCTTGATATAACCGGTTGAAGTTTCTCCAGCCATTTTCTCGCAGTCTCAAAAGTTTTTAATTCAGTCCGGCAAGATGTTGCGTTGCGAGCGCCAGGCCAAACCCGCCAAGTACAGCGAGTGGCGGCAGCTGCCACAGCCCCATCATCAGGGCAAACAACGACACCGTTACCACAAATCTTTGTATTGCGCATGCATACAGGATGCGCAGGTTTTGCGCCGCATCGGCGCGGGCCTGTCTTTCGGCGCGGCCCATGTGCCAGCGCATCAGTCCCAGGTTAATCAGCGTTATGCCGCCACCGCCTGTAATGGCCAGTGCAGCTGGAGTGCCATAAGCGTAAAACACTGCGGTTGCCGCCGCTGCGATGACGATTGCAATCCAGATAAATTGCTTACGCATGTTTACGGACAACCTTCGTTTCGTGTTGGCAGTCATAACGTGGGCGACAATCGTCTGTGTAGAACAGCCCTGTCAGGTTCAGCTGAAATGACGTGCCGTCTTGCCGGCAAAACGGTCACCAACACGGGCGCGAAGTATAAAGATTCGTGCCTACAGGGTCAATGATGGATCTATAAATTCAGTATATGAAGTAACTATAACGCTTATAGAAAGTTACTATTATGCTGGGGTATTTTGCTAACAGCCTTACTCTGTC
>JASFME010000081.1:0-9217 GCA_050117725.1 Granulosicoccaceae bacterium
AATTCACGTAACAGCATTAGCGTTTCTTCATTCTCAACCGATTCGGCAATGGTCTTCTTGCCCAGCGCATGCGCTACCTGGTTCATCGATTGCACCATGGCCTGGTCGACCGGCGCGCTGGCCAGACCCTGCACAAACGAACCGTCTATCTTAAGCGTATCGACCGGCAGGTGTTTCAGGTAGGTAAATGAACAGAACCCCGAGCCGAAATCGTCGAGCGCAAACTGGCAGCCGATTTCACGCAGCGAGGAGATAAACCCCGTTGCCGCATTCAGGTTGGCAATTGCCGCGGTTTCCGTGATCTCGAAGGTCAGCGATGAAGGATCCAGGCCACTTTCGCTAATGGCGGCACGAATCAATGGCAGCAACGACTCATCCTCAAAGGCACGGCCGGAAAGATTGATTGCAAAGCGTACCGCCTGGCCATTTCGGCGTTCATCGGCGAGCCTGCGGATCGCCCTGGCGACTATCCAGCGATCAATCGCGTGAATCAGACCAAACCGTTCCGCGGCCGGCATAAAGCCGCCCGGCAGGATGATTTGCCCGTCGTCATATGGCATGCGCAACAGTACTTCATAGGAATGCAGCTCACCGTTGTGGGTATCCACTATAGGCTGGTAGACAAGCTGGAAACGATCGTTGTCAAGCACTTCCCGGACGCGGGCCGCCCAGCCCATATCCTCGGCCATACCGAGTTTGTCGCTGTCTTCGGGATCATAGACGTAAACATGATTACGGCCGCGGGTTTTTGCCAGGTTGCAGGCGAGGTCGGCCTGGGCCAGGGTTTCCTCTGCATTACGCGAGGTGTTGTCGATGAGGGCGACACCGATGCTGCAGGTAACGTTAAAGCTGTTGCCGGAATCATAGTAGGCATAATCTTCAAACAGTTTGCGAATCTTTTTTGCAGAAAGTTCCGCGTCTTCAGCATCGATGTTGTAGAACAACAGGGTAAACTCATCTCCACCGAAGCGTGCCAGCAGGTCACCGTCGCGCACATGTTCACGTAGCAACTGTGTTGCCTCGAGCAACAGGCGGTCACCGGCGGCATGGCCAAGTGTGTCGTTAATGTACTTGAACTGATCAAGGTCTATATAAAGGAGTGCCGCACTCGCGCCGCTGCGTGCCACGCGTGCGACGAGTCTTTCGAGTTCTTCCTGGAAGTAGTGGCGGTTATACAGGCCGGTCAGGGAGTCATGTTCTGCCTGGTAGGTCAGTTGCTGTTCGTAAGCCTTTTGTTCAGTGATGTCACGCGCCGTACCGCGGATATGAACCACCCTGCCCTGTGCATCGAGTTGCGGTGAAGCATTGAAACTCAAATGGTGACGAGTACCGGAAGTATCCAAATGCACAGTTTCATACTGAACAAGTTCATGGCCATTCAGCAATTCCCTGATTGCGTGCGTATCGCGATCATGAAAATCCGGGGCAGTAAAATTGAGCACCGGCCTGCCGACCATGTCATGCATGGCGCAGCCATAAATATTGTGCGAGGCAGCATTCAGGAACAACCACTTGCCATCTGTATCCATACTCCAGACCAGGTCATGCGCGGTTTCAACAAGTTCGCGGTAACGGGCTTCCGTCTCGCGCAAGCGGCTTTCAGCTTTTTTGCGTCCGGAGATATCGGCGACCATACAGGCATACATGCTCATACCCGTCTGATGCATGACGTTGACCCGGATCGCCACCGGGATTTCCTGGCCATCACAATGCTGGCCGCGCGTTTCGTGCTCATCGCCATTGTCAAAACGGGTGATGGCAGTGAGGTTGATATCCGGCAGGAGCCGCGACAGGGGTTGGCCAATGATCTCGACCGCCTGGTAGCCAAACAGCTCTTCTGCCGCCGGGTTGAAGGTAATGACAAGACCATTGTTATTGGCAACGATAATGCCTTCCGAAGCCGTATCCACGATCGCGCGCATATGTGACTTCTGGTTACCGAGGTGCTGGAACAGCATCGACAGCATTTGCGTCAGGTAGCCAATTTCATCGGTAGATTGCGGTCGCATCCTGGCAAGATCTTCGTAACTCGAGGTATTGCGGGTATGCAACACTTTTTGTACCGGAGCCAGTGCATGCGACATGCTGCGTACACTTAACAGGGTAATCGCCGCGGAGATCAGACCCAGTGCACCAAACATGATCAGGATCTGTGCCGAGATGTAATCCGTGTGTGACCAGTAGTACAGGACGATCACGGCATTGGTCAGCAAAGGGATAAAACCGCCCAGCAGCATGAGTTTTGATTTGACGCTGAACAGGGTTCCTGTAATGCCGATATGACTGACGATGCGCCCGAGGTTATCCATGGTCAGCAGGTAAACAGGCAAACCAATCAGGATCGCGCAGACCAGTTGTAACAACAGGAATTGGGCAAAGACAACCGGCTCGAACTGGTTGGTACCATATACCGACCAGTAAAAGATTTGTGGTGCGAACAGCACATAACACAGGTAAAAACCCCAGAAATCGCTACTGAAGCGGCGTACCCGCTGGTGAATATCAGGCGGTGCAACGCGCGCCCCCGGGTGATGGCTAATCCAGTGTTCAATCTGCCTGACAAGACGCCGCGCATACATGCCCATCCAGCCCAGCATGAACAGGATAAAACCGGGCAATATTCCCGACTGCAGGGCGGCGATCAGATCTTGCCAGGTGACGAGGTGAAAAACGGTGGCGGCGAAATGTGCGACCGCAGGCATAAAAATGAAGCTGCACAGCACCATGAACGCAAATCGAGCACGGATACCACGCAGAGAATTGTTTTGTGAGTCGGACAAGGTAATAACGCCTTATACCTTTTGTATATAAATTGTTATCTCACCTTGGGTTGAGTCTACCAGACAAATCAGATGCTTGCAGCGGACTTTTGTCGCATTGCTGCAACTGCCGGCATTGGTTAACATGCTTGCTTCACCTGAACAGCATCATCCTGCGACACAGAATAACGAAGGGGACCAGTATGCAGCGTCGTGATTTCGTCAAAACACTCGGGGCCGGCACGCTCGGTGCGGGTCTGCTCGCCAGTGGCAAGGCCAGTGCGAAAGCCAGATATAAATGGAAAATGGTCACGACCTGGCCAAAGAATTTCCCGGGTCTGGGCACGGGCGCCAATTACCTGGCCGGGCTTATCGGCGAGATGAGCGGCGGCCGTATCGAGGTCAAGGTTTACGGTGCGAAGGAACTTGTGCCGGCTTTCGAGATCTTCGATGCCGTGTCACGCGGCACCGCCGAGATGGGCCACGGCGCCTCGTATTACTGGAAGGGCAAGAGCGAGGCCGCGCAGTTCTTTGCCGCCGTACCGTTCGGCCTGACCGCGCAGGAAATGAACGCCTGGTTCTACCACGGTGGCGGCATGCAGTTGTGGGAAGAGGTGTATGCGCCGTTCGGCCTCGTGCCCGGTGCCGCCGGTAACACGGGCGTGCAGATGGGTGGCTGGTTCAACAAGCAGATCAACTCGGTCGATGATCTGAAAGGCCTGAAAATGCGCATCCCGGGCCTCGGCGGCGAGGTGTTGCGCCGCGCCGGTGGTACACCGGTCAGCCTGCCCGGCGGCGAGATCTTTACCTCGCTGCAGTCCGGCGCGATCGATGCGACCGAATGGGTCGGCCCCTATAACGACCTCGCGTTTGGTCTGTACAAGGTGGCGAAGCATTATTATTACCCGGGCTGGCACGAACCGGGTACGACGCTCGAATGCTTCATCAACAAAAAGGCCTTCGAGGCCCTGCCGAAGGACCTGCAATCGATCGTCCGCCACGCCACCCGCGTCGCGAACCAGGACATGCTGGCCGAGTACACGGCGCGCAACAACCAGGCGCTGGGCACGCTCGTCAACACGCACAAGGTCGATCTGCGCCGCTTCCCGGACGATGTGCTGGGCAGGCTGAAGAGCCTTTCCGACGAGGTCGTCGCCGAGGTCGCCGCCAAGGATGCGATATCGAAGAAGGTGTTCGAGTCATTCCGCAGTTTCCGCGACCAGGCCATGGCCTGGCATGATATCTCGGAACGTGCCTACCTGAATGCGCGCGGCGACTGAGTCGCGAGGAACTGATTCAGCCGTAAATTACGCCCGGCAGCCAGGTCGCGATCCCTGGCCAGGCGGCCAGCAGGCCGAGTCCGATCAGCTGGATGATGATAAACGGCATGACGCCACGGTAGAGGTGGCCGGTGGTCACCTCTGGCGGCGCCACACCGCGCAGGTAAAACAGCGCAAAACCGAACGGCGGTGTCAAAAACGAGGTCTGCAGGTTGATGGCGATCATGACGCCTAGCCAGATCGGGTCGAGACCGAGGGCCAGCAGCACCGGCCCGACAATCGGTACGACGACGAAGGTGATTTCGATAAAGTCGAGCACGAAGCCGAGCAGGAACATGATCAGCATGACCACAAGCATGGCACCGACCACGCCGCCGGGCAGGTTGGTCAGCAGTTCGCGCACCGTCTCGTCGCCGCCAAAGCCACGGAACACGAGCGAGAACACCGAGGCACCGATAAAGATCAGGAACACCATGCTGGTGACCTCGACGGTACTGCGCATGACCTGTTTCAACCTGTCGAGGTTGAACTGGCGCTGCGATATGGCCAGCACGATCGCGCCGACCGCCCCGACCGAGGCGGCTTCCGTTGGTGTGGCGATGCCGGCCATGATCGAGCCAAGCACGGCAATGATCAGCGCAAGTGGCGGTAACAGGACCCGCACGGCCTGTATCCAGAGTTTGCCCTCGTCTTTGTGACGGGCCGGCAGGGCCGGCATCGTGGCCGGTTTCAGCCACGCCACGCCCGCCAGGTACAGCAGGTACAGGCCGACGAGCATGAGGCCGGGCAACAGTGCACCGGCAAACAGATCACCGACCGAGACGGTCTCCGGTGAGAAGATCCCCATATCGAGCTGCGCCTGCTGGTAGGCCGACGACAACACGTCGCCAAGCAGCACGAGCACGATCGAGGGCGGGATGATCTGGCCGAGCGTGCCGGACGCGCAGATCGTGCCGGCCGACACAGCCGGATCATAACCGCGTTTCAGCATGGTCGGCAGCGACAGCAACCCCATGGTCACGACGGTCGCGCCAATAATACCGGTGCTGGCCGCGAGCAGCATGCCGACGATGGTCACCGAGATGCCGAGCCCGCCGCGCAGCCGGCCAAACAGCGCAGCCATGGTTTCGAGCAGGCTTTCCGCGACCTTCGAGCGCTCGAGCATGACGCCCATGAACACGAACAGCGGCACGGCGACGAGGGTTTCGTTGGTCATGATGCCGTACAGCCGGTTTGGCAGGGCGGCAAGGAAGGCGCTGTCGAAAGTACCGCTCCACACCCCGCCCAGCGCAAACATGAGTGCGGTGCCGGCCAGCGTGAAGGCCACCGGGTAGCCGGCCATGAGCACGACGCACACGGCGATGAACATGGTCAGGGCGAGGTATTCGTTCATGCGCCCCCCCCGTCCGGCTCTGTGCCCAGCAGCGTCACCAGGCTGCGGGCCAGCATCGCGCCGCCCTGCAACACGAGCAGGCCGGCCATGAGCAGGATCGTGCTTTTCAGCAGGAACACACCGGGCAGACCGCCGGCCTCGCGCGAGCCTTCCAGCAGGTGCCAGGAACTGGTGACATACTCCCAGCTCGTAATGAAGATAAACAGGCTGACCGGCAGCAGCAGCGCCAGCGTGCCAAGCAGGTCGACCATGGCCTTGCCGCGCGGCGACATTCTGCTGTAGAAAATATCGACGCGCACATGGGCGTCACGCTTCAGGGTGAAGGCAGCGCCGAGCAGGAACACGAGGGCGTGCATGAACAGGATCGATTCCTGTACGGCAATCCAGCCGATATTGAAGGCGTAGCGCAACACGACGATGGCAAACTGCACGAGCACCATGAGCAGGGTCAGCCAGGCGATACTGCGGCCGGTCCATTCGTTCAGGCTGTCAATGGCCCCGGCCAGGCGGGAAAGTATTTGTGTCGACATACTTTTCAGTTAATGCTGGGTTATTCTTTAATATTATGCAGGCATCATATGACGATCATAACGACACGCGGATGCAGTTCAGGTCTTGTCGATGTCATATTCCGCAGCGCGTCGCGCGTCGCCGCGCACCTTGTCGGCCGGGTAGCGTTGATCGTTTTTTTCGATCTTGCGCCAGGCCGCATCGATCAGATCGACACCGAGCTGATCCGCGGTGCGAATCGTATAGATAAGTATGTCGGCGAGTTCTTCCGCCACCGCGTTGTGTTTGTCGGCATCGAGCGCGTAGCTCGCATCTTCACTCAGCCACTGGAAGTGTTCGACGAGTTCGGCGGCTTCGGCGATCAGGGCCATGGCCAGGTTCTTCGGTGAATGGAACTGTTCCCAGTCACGTTCTTGGGCAAAGGCGGCCAGTCGCGCCCGCAGCGTTTCCAGGCTGTCAGTGCGCGACTCGCTCATGTGCCGAGCCGTTGCCTTGCCCTGCCGACTGCGGCGCGAACCTGCTGTGGCGCAGTACCGCCGATGTGATCGCGCGCGGCGACCGAGCCTTCCAGAGTCAACACCTCGTAGACGTCCTCGCTGATCACGTCGCTGAACTGTTGCAGTTCAGCGAGACTCGTGTCGGCGAGATCCTTGTCCTGCTCGATGCAGTAGCGCACGCTCTTGCCGACGATCTCGTGCGCGTCACGGAATGCTACACCCTTGCGCACGAGGTAATCGGCGAGATCCGTGGCAGTGGAAAACCCGCGCGCCGCGGCCTCACGCATCGCGGCGCGGTTGACCGTGATCTGCGCCATCATCTCGGCGTACAGGCGCACCGAGGCGAGCACCGTATCGACCGTATCGAACAGCGGTTCCTTGTCCTCCTGGTTGTCCTTGTTGTAGGCCAGCGGCTGCGACTTCATCAGCGTCAGCAAGGCGGTCAGGTTGCCGTACACACGACCGGATTTGCCGCGTACGAGTTCGGGCACGTCCGGGTTTTTCTTTTGCGGCATGATCGATGAGCCGGTGCAGAAGCTGTCGCCGGGATCAACGAAGTTGAACTGCGCCGAACTCCACAGCACGAGTTCCTCGGAGAAGCGCGACAGGTGCATCATGAGCAGTGCGGCCGCGGCATTGAACTCGATGGCAAAGTCGCGATCACTGACTGCGTCGAGCGAGTTTTCTGCCACCGCGTCAAAGCCGAGCAGCTCGGCCGTACAGGCGCGATCGATCGGGTAGGTCGTGCCGGCCAGTGCCGCGGCACCAAGCGGCATGATGTTGATGCGTTTGTGGCAGTCGAGAAAGCGTTGCCGATCGCGTTCGAGCATCTCGAACCAGGCCAGCATGTGATGGCCGAAGGTCACGGGCTGCGCGGTCTGCAGGTGGGTGAAACCGGGCATGATGGTCTCCGCCTCGCGTTCGGCGAGGTCGAGCAGGGCCTTTTGCAACTCGAGCAGCGAGTCGCACAACAGCTGGTTTTCATCGCGCAGCCACAGCCGGATGTCGGTCGCGACCTGGTCGTTACGCGACCGCCCGGTGTGCAGCTTTTTGCCGACATCGCCGATGCGGTCGGTCAGGCGCGCCTCGATATTCATGTGCACGTCTTCGAGTTCGACCGACCAGGCAAAGTCGCCGCGCTCGATATCGGCAAGAATGTCCTCGAGGCCCTTGACGATCCTGTCGCGTTCGTCATCGGTCAAGACGCCGACCCGGGCAAGCATGGTCGCGTGCGCAATCGAGCCGGCAATATCATGCCGGTAAAGGCGCTGGTCGAAATTGACCGAGGCCGTGTATTCCTCGACAAAGCGGTTGGTGGCGGCGGTAAAACGGCCGCCCCAGGGTTTCTTGTCCTGTTCCTCTGCCATGTTGCTATCCTGTTGATACAAGTAGCGCAGTATAGACGATTTTACTGGCTGGCACGTACCGGCCGAGTGTGGCAGGCTTGTTGTTGCCGCCAGCGTAGCGGCCCTGTACAAGAGACACAAGCACAACACCATGCAAAGCGTACGCGCCCAAGATAACCTGTTTCTGCCTGATTTTTGCGCGATTCGCGTCTTGTTCATGGTCGTGCTGATTGGCGCCCTGCTCGCGATCCTGCTTATGCTCGCCGCCGGCGAGGGTTACCAGTGGCTTGGCCTCGTGTCCGTGTACGTGCAGTGGATCGTGCTCACCGACACCCTGTTGCTATGCCTGGCGCGACCGTGGCTGCGACGTTACGATAATCGGTATGCCAGTGTACTGGCCTTTATCCTGTTACAGCTGGTCACGCTTGGTTATGCCGGGCTGTCTGTCGGCGTGTTCGCGGATTTTATCGCGACCGGTGCCTGGGATTTTGTGCTGCGCAGCCTGGGCGTCAGCCTGATTGTCTCGGCCGTGACCCTGCGCTATTTTTATGTTCAGCATTTGTGGCAGGCGCAGCTGCGCGCCGAAAGCGAAGCGCGCATTGATGCCCTGCAGGCCCGCATCCGACCCCATTTCCTGTTCAATAGCATGAATGCGATCGCCGCGTTGACGCGCAGCAACCCGCAGCGCGCCGAAACCGCGATCGAGGACCTTGCTGAACTGTTCCGCTTTGCGCTCGGCGATCCGAAACGCATGATCAGTCTCGCCGATGAGCTGGCAATTGCGCGGCGCTATGTCGAGATTGAAAAGTTACGGCTCGGCGACCGGCTGGAAGTCGACTGGCAGGTTGAGACATTGCCCCCGGAGGCACGCGTCCCGGCACTGATAATCCAGCCGCTGGTGGAGAATGCGATCTACCATGGCATCGAGCACCTGGCCGAGGGCGGTGTGATCACGATTCGCGGTCAGCGGCACTCCTCTGCGCTGGAACTGCGCATCTGCAACCCCTTTCCCGAGCACGCGTCAGCGGCGCACGAGCGCGGCAACCGCCTGGCACTGGCTAACATCCGGGCACGGATTGCGGCGATCTACAAAGAACAAAGCAAGGTGACCGTGGTCGGCGAAGATGGCCAGTATTGCGTGACCCTGTACTGGCCCCAGGAGCGCACCTCATGAAGTTGTTGATCGTCGATGATGAACAACTGGCGCGCGAACGCTTGCACAGTCTCGTTGCGGAACTCGATCCTGCGTACGAGGTCGTGGGCGAGGCTGCCGATGGCATCACTGCCATCGAGTCGGTCAGGGCCTTGCAACCGGACATTGTCCTGCTGGATATTCACATGCCCGGCATGAACGGCATTGATGTCGCACAGCAACTCGCTCGTCTGCCGATACCGCCGGCAGTGGTGTTTGCCACGGCCTATGACAATCACG
>JASFME010000082.1:0-9183 GCA_050117725.1 Granulosicoccaceae bacterium
ACGATATCTTCAAACCGTTTTTGTTTCGAAAAGCTTTCCCTGGCGGCGTGGCGATCATGGCTATGTGGATGCCTTTCTTGAGTGCCTGATCCCCTTTGCTGCCGTACAACTGGTTATCTGGCTGTTTACTGATAAACACCAGCAAATATCGGAAAAAGACATGATCGCTATTATAAATGGCATCGAGGGCAGATTCGGTCACAATTCCGAAATCATTAAAAATATCGAAAATAATAAAGATTTCCACCGCCTGGAACTATATTTTGACTGGTTCCTGGACGTCGCTTAATAATACCTGCCCCCCCCTTCATTATTCGGGTTTTACCTGTAGTCGTGGTTGATATCGACAACTTGATCTTGACGACGGTATTCAACCGCTCGCCGGGGCTGGATGGCTATGTGCGCGGGAACACAGTTTATCCATTATTGGCCAAGCGCAATGTTCAGCATCTATTTGAACAAATCGGAGCTGTCGCCTGTTGTTCCCCTATGCGGGGTATTAACCATGGTCTCGATTGGGTTCAGACATAAAAAGGCCGCCCTCGGGCGGCCTTTTAGCTCAAATAGAAACGATTACCAGCTCATGCCGTAGCTCGCCTCGAGCTCGAACTGGTGCATCCGGATCGTGACAGGCTGGCCCAGCGGTGCGCCGCTAATGCGCCCTTCGGGGGCGTACATGGCCGTCATGCTCAACTCCGTATCCTTGCTGAGACGCTTCGTGAAACCAGCGGTGAAATGCTTCTCGATGGTGGCCGGAGACAGGACATTGAACAGGGTCTCGCTTTTCTTGAAAGGCATATCGGTCAGGCTGAAACCGGCCCGCAGCGTCAGGTCGTTACTGTACTGCTGTTGCAGGCCAATCTTGTAGATGGTCTGGTCATCCCAGCCAAAACCCATGCCATGATCACCGCCCAGGCAGTAGTCCAGATCGCCCGCGGTAAAGTTGCAGTTGCTCAAGGCCGGCTGCATCTTGTTGCCGATGGCGGCCACTTCGCTGTAGCGGATATGCTGCACGTCGAAGGCGACGGTAGCCCTGGGCGTGAGCTTGTACGCAGCGCCGAGCGTGAAATTTGACGGGATATCGACATCGCCATCCTCGGCAAACAGGCCCGCGTAGTCGTCGAACTCGGACATGTACACCCGGGACTGGTAGGAGGCGCCGAGGGCGAGTCTATCACTCACATCAGCGAGTACGCCCACCCTGGCACCGAGGCCGAATGCGCTATCGGCGCCACTTTCCGACCCGGTATCACCCGTGGCGGACATGCCGTTAAAGCTGCTGACGCCGTAGGCCTTGAACGTCTGTGCCGCGAGAATAAGGCTGGCACCCACTGAGATCCTGTCGTTCAGCTGCCTGGCATAGCTCGGGGTGATAAACAATTGCACCAGGTCTACGCCGGCCGTGCCGGCACCAAAGGTGCCGAAACCGCCGGGAGTGTCCGACGCGGAATATTTCGTGTTCATGCCGCCATTGCCGTACACGGCCACACCGAGGCTGCTGCTTGCGTCCAGTTGCCGGCTGTAGGCGAAGTGGGGGATCAGGAACAGGTTTCGTCCGCTGCTGATCTCGGAACCGTCAGTGTTGATGAAACCGGTCCCCGTGGCCTGATAGGAGCGGCTTGGGGCGAACACGGCGGCGCCGACGTCGAGGCGATTGCCGACCCGGGCCAAACCGGCGGGATTGGTCGCAACGATCATCGCGTCTTCAGGCAGCGCCACGCCGGCACCGGCCAGTGCCTTGTTCTTGGTGCCATAGCCGTGAGCGAAATAGCCATTGGTGGCAGCGGCGGAGCCGCAGACGAGCGCAAGTGCGCACGTCGCCCCGATCAGGGGGAGTCGATGGGTAAACAACTGGGGAATCCTCGAGGTACGTCAGCTAAAATCAGGTGGTGGATAGTAAATCACCCGCTTCGAGAGATCCATGCTCAAGTTCTCAGTTCGATGCGCTTCTGCGAGGGCATTTATGGCTGAAAAACGGGCTTTGTAGCCGGTAGGCACTGCTCTGCTTGCTGTCCCTACCGCCGGGATCAGTCGCTGTCACATCACGTAAGCTGTGCTCGTGATGAGAGCGTATTGGCCTCACGCTATGACAGGGATATGGGCATACAGCAACGCGCGTGCCGGCCCAGGTGTTCTCTGCGCCCGATTTAAGACTAGGGCACAAAACAGTCCAGATCATCAGCAAAGATGACCGGACCCGCATAGTGTTCTTGAATTATAGAAAGAGTCTGTTTTTCCCTGCCAAGGGTACGTTGCATACGGTGGGACAATACCAGTTGTTTGACATTGGCCTGTTTGGCAATTGCACCAATGACGGAGGGCGGCATATGCAGGTTTCTCGCCACACCGTCTGCCTCTTCGCTCACCGCGTTGTGCGCCACCAGTATATCGGCGTTCATGGCCAGTTTGGGCAATGTCCCATAATCACCGTTCATATCACCACTGAAGACAATCGACTTGCCCGCCACATCAACACGCCAGGCCATGGCAGGTAACGGGCCATGATGCACCGGGACCGCACTTAAACCTGATGCATTCGATGGCAAGATATTAGTGATGTCGCGTTTGTCCAGAGAAAGGCTTTGTACCTCAATGCGATATTCATCACTGCCATCAAGATAACTACCAAGATAGGGAAAGGCACTGTTTTTATTACCGATCAAAGCCTGAATAAAATTATCCGTTGATGGAAAATAGCGGTTGCCTTGCGGCCCGTACACATAAAGCGTTTGATTGCGGCCGGAGAAGAAGGCCGATTTGATATAGGCGGGAAAATCCACGCTATGGTCAACATGCAGGTGGGTAAACAGTACTGTACGAACAGTATTAAAATCTGCCCCGCTCTGGCCAAATCTGAATTTACTGCCACTGCCGGCGTCCAGCATCACAACTGCCTGCCCCTTGTGCCAAACGAGGTAACTTGCAGATGCGCGGCCATCATAAAACTCGGGGCCGCCGGAACCCAGTACCTGCAGCGCCACTCCCTTGCCCGGACAGCCCTGCCCGCCAAATGCTACAGAGCACCCGGCAACTAACAGGACGACAGCAACCCAGAATGGCATGGCATCAAAAATGGCAAATCGTTTCATGGCAAGGTAACCCCCAGTGCCGGGTTTAACTGTACAAAATTCACAAGCCTTTCGAAAGCCTGCGGAAGCCCTCCCGTGACTTCCACTTCTTCAAACAAGTTTCATATTGTTAACGCCATAACACAGAAGCATGACGTGCTCATTTCAACAAATCCATACTCCTGCTGCTGTTTCATAGTAACTGTACTTCGCATCTATCTGCTACCTGAAACCCTCCGCATCACGGCTATCATGAATATTTCTCCCCGCATTCCCGAACATTGTAATCAGGCCGGTATTTTGGCTATGCTTGTTCTATTGCAAGGAGGTGATGTCATGACGAAACCACCCTCAACGGCTGATGCGATTCTGGATACCGCCATGCGCCTGGCAAATATCCGGTCGTGGGAAAAGCTCTCACTGCACGCAGTAGCGCAGGAGATGGTGATCTCCCTCGACGAAATTTACCTTCACTACACACAAAAAGACGATCTTGTTGAAGCCTGGTATGACCGTGCTGACCGTGCCATGCTGAAAGCCGTCCAGGCACCCGGCTATAGCGAATTAACGCCACATGAACGTCTGCACTTTTTAATCATGCGCTGGCTGGATACCCTGGCAGAATACAAAACCGTCTCCCGCGACATGCTCCTGTATAAACTGGAACCGGCACATGTGCATTTGCAGCTACAGGGCATCTTGCGGATCAGTCGCACCGTACAATGGATCCGCGAAGCAGCCCGGCTGGATGCCACTCATCTGTGCCGGATTACCGAGGAAATCGGCCTGACCACGCTGTATGTACAGACCTTCCTGTACTGGATGAGCGACAATTCCACCGGCCAGGCACGCACGCGCCAGTTCCTGCACCGTCGACTGCGACTGATGGATAAAGGCGAGCATTTCATGAACCGCTTGCGCTGTTTCATTCCAGGCAGGGCTACTCGCCATTACCGCCATGCTCATCCCTGACGGGTCTGCAGTATATTGTAGCGACCGCGTTCAGGCCACGCGGTCGCGGTTATGGTCCCTGGCCAGCAAAATGTAGAACGCCGGCAGGATAAACAGGGTAAAGAAAGTACCGATTCCCAGGCCCGCGGCAATGGTCAGGCCGATATGGAAACGGCTGACCGCGCCTGCCCCACCGGCGGTTAACAGGGGGATCATGGCGACAATCAGCGCGATCGAGGTCATGAAAATGGGGCGCAGGCGAATGGTAGCGGCTTTTTCCACCGCGGCCCGTTTCGACAGACGCTCGTTAATCTGCAGCTTGTTGGCAAACTCGACGATCAGAATACCGTTTTTCGCCACCACACCAATCAGGGTAATCAAACCGACCTTCGTGTAGATATTCAGTGACAGCGCGTTCACATCAAACATGATAAAGATGAGCGCACCCGCCGTGGCCAGCGGTACTGACACGAGAATAATTGCCGGGTCACGCCAGCTCTCGAACTGGGCCGCCAGCACCAGGTAGATCACCAGCAGGGACATCAGCATGGTCACCGTCAGCGCAGCACTCTCGCGGGCATACTGGCGTGAATCACCGAGATAATCATAGCCATAGCCTTTTGGCAGTTGTTGTTGCGCCAGTTCAGTCAGGTACTCCAGGGCATCGCCGAGGGCGACATCGGGACTGGTGACACCCTGGATCACCAGTGAGTTGAGCTGCTGGAACTGCGTGCGGTCGGTGGGTTCCACCGACTGTTTCAGGGTGACAATGGTCGATAACGGCACCAGGTCGCCGGTCGCGCTGCGTACGTAATAATCCTTGAGCATATCCGCATCACGGCGGTAATCGCGTGACACGAGAGGGATGACCTTGTAACTGCGGCCCTCCATGCTGAAGCGGTTGACATAACCGCCGCCCAGCAGAGTGCCCAGGTTGCGGCCGATACTGGCCATGCTGATACCCAGGTCGCCGGCGCGATCCCGATCGATTTCGACACTGATGGTAGGCCGGTCAATGTCGATGGATTTTTCCAGGAACATAAACCGGCCACTGGCCATGGCCTGCCCCAGCAGTTGATCTGCCACTTCAACCAGTTCTTCGTAACTGCGGTCAGTGGTTACGACAAACTGCAGGGGCGCACCACGCGAGGGAGTGGGAATACTCGGACGCGGAAACACAAAACTTCGCAGGCCGGCCACCTGGCCGAGCATGCCAAACAAAGGGCCCTGCACTTCTCTCTGTGCACGCTCGCGATCTTCTTCCGGTATCATTTTGAAACCACCGAATATCTGACCCGGTGTGCGGCCCAGAATATAAAAACTGTCGTTGTACTCTGGAAAGGTTTCAAAGCCGGCCTGTATCTGCCCGCCATAGGCTTCGAGATATTCGAGTGTGGCCGTGCGTGGTCCGGTGGCGCTGAAAAACAGGATACCCTGGTCTTCATCGGGTGCCAGTTCATTTTTACTGTTCATGTACATGAGGTAATTTGACACCAGGATAAGCACACCGAGCATGGCCATGACACCGACCACATTGAGCGTTTTATGTAACACCCGGCCGTAACTGTCGGATAAATGGCTAAAGACCTTCTCCACTTTCTGTTCAAAACGGCCTTCCTTGCCGTGCTCTTTTAACACGCGCGACGCCAGCATCGGCGACAACGTTAATGCAATCACGCCGGAGATCAGCACGGCACCGGTCAGGGTAAAGGCAAACTCGATAAACAGTGCACCGGTCAGGCCGCCCAGGAATCCGATGGGGGCATACACGGCGAGCAAGGTAGTGGTCATGGCGATAATGGGAATGGCGAGTTCACGCGCCCCCTGCAGTGCCGCCTGTATACGCGGCTCACCGCGTTCGATATGGCGGTGCACGTTTTCCACCACGATGATGGCATCATCCACGACGAGGCCAATGGCCAGTACCATGGATAACAACGTGAGCAGATTAAGTGAATAACCCAGCAGGTACATGACAAACGCAGCACCGATCATCGACAGCGGCACCGCGACAGCCGGGATGATGGCCGCGCGTAACGAACCAAGGGTGAGATAAATGACCACCAGCACAATCAGAACCGCTTCGATAATGGTCTTGTAGACTTCCTTGATCGACGACTTGATAAACTGG
This sequence comes from Granulosicoccaceae bacterium, assembly GCA_050117725.1. Classification (GTDB taxonomy): domain Bacteria; phylum Pseudomonadota; class Gammaproteobacteria; order AKS1; family AKS1; genus JASFJH01. The sequence goes on from JASFME010000082.1 coordinate 6,151, forward strand.
CTGGCATCGTAGGGGACCTTGACCTGAAGCCCCTGCGGTAACTGTGACGCTATCCTGGGTATGAGATCGTTAACGGCATCAGCGACAGTAATAGGATTGGCACCCGGCGCCGGTTCTATACCGATGAATACCGAGGGAATGCCCTTGTACCAGGTGGTGGTGTTGTAGTCATCAGCACCGAGTTCGGTTTTGGCGATATCCTGCAGCCGCACCAGTGTGCCGTTTTGACTGCGCACCACCAGTTTGCGGAAATTTTCCGGCGCATTCACATCAGTGGTTGTAGTCAGGTTAATGGTGACGTATTTGCCCTTGGTGGAACCGATGCCCGCCTGGTAGTTATTGTCGCGCAGCACATTGACCACATCCTCGCCAGTGACACCCAGTGCCGCCATGCGCTGTGGATCCAGCCAGATGCGCATGGCAAACTGCGCGGCAAACAGGCGCGCCTTGGCGACACCGGGCAAGGCCTGCAGTTGCGGTTGTACCACACGCAATACATAGTCACTGATTTGCGGTCGCGGCAGCGTGTCACTGAAAAACGCCAGGTACATGAGCGCGGTGCGATCACCGGTGGTCGACTCGATGACCGGGTCTTCCACCTCGGCGGGCAATTCACCGCGTTTGCTGGCCACCTTGGCCTGGATCTCGGCGATGGCCGCATTGGGATCGTAATTGAGGCGCATCTGCGCCTCAATGGTCGAGCGGCCCTGCGAACTCGTGGACGAAATAAAATCGATGCCGTTGGCTTCAGAGATGGCCTGTTGGATCGGTGTAGTCACAAATCCTTTCACCAGATCCGAGCTGGCACCGGGATAGGCGGTGGTTACCGTAATCACGGTATTCTTGATCAAAGGAAACTGCCGCACCTCCAGCAAGTCAAGCGAACGCAAACCCATTAACAGGATCAACAGGCTGACTACCGTCGCCAGCACGGGGCGGTGAATGAAGATGTCCGTGAATTTCATTCGCCGTCAATCTCCGCATCATTGAGTTCAACCTGGTTGTCGATCTTGACCGGCATTCCGTCGCGCAATTTCACCAGCCCGGTACGGACCACCTGCACAGCGGCTGGTAGCCCGGTGACAACAACACGGCCCTGACGCGTTTCACCTGTTTCTACCGGCGTACGCCTGACGACGGGCATACCGGCATCATTCTTGTTGATGACAAACACAAAATTGCCGTAGGTATTGAAACTGATGGCGGTACGCGGCAACGTCAACACTTGCCGTGCTTCGCCGGTAATGGTTTCCACCTGTGCGAACATGCCCGGGCGCATGATGCTGTCGACATTGGCCAGTGTAGCGCGCACTTTCAGGGTGCGGGTGCCGGTATCGATACCGGAGTTCACGGCACTGACCTCGCCGCTGAATGCCCGCCCGGGTATGGCATCCAGTTGCACCTTGACCACCTGGCCAGGTTTAACCCGCGTCAAATAACGCTCCGGCAGGCTGTAATCGGCATAGATGGGATCCAGCGCCTGCAAGCCCACGATCGGATCACCCGCCTCGATAAACTGTCCCAGGTCCACCTGGCGAATGCCTGCCTGGCCGGCAAAGGGTGCACGAATCACCTTGCGCTTGATCACTGCTTCCTGCTGTTTAACCCGGGCTCTGGCAGCATCGTAACGTGCTTTCGCTTCATCGTATTCTGATTTTGACGTGACGCGTTTTTTCAACAGGTCACTGGCGCGCCTGAATTGCACTTCAGCAAGTTTACGTTCGGCTCGCAGGGCTTCCAGCGCCGCCTGGTCAACCGAATCATCCAGCCGGATCAGTACCTGGCCCAGCTCAACCGGTTGACCTGAGGTAAACACGATCTCGCTGACAATACCGTTGACTTCGGTGCTGACATTAATGCCGTTGGTGGCCACCAGTGAACCGACCGATTGCAGTGACGGTTGCCAGTATTCCTGTATCACTTCGGTTGCCGCAATGACGGCAGGAGGAAAGCCGCGTGGTTTTGCAGACTGTTGTTGCAGGTTTTGCCAGTACAGGAAACCGACCACAGCCGCCGTGATGAGCGCGAGAAAACCCGGGGTAAGAATCCATCGTTTTGACATTGTCGTTATTTCCTGTTGAGTGGCTGACCGGTGGCGGGACAGCTCTTCCCGCACGTTGCGATTATAAGATGTGACGGGCATTCAGGACACATGATAGCCGAAAATATTTATCAATCCGTTACAATCCATGATATAGCGGTTGATCATCCAGCCACAAATTGCGATACGCCGGGTTCAGAACAATGCCTGTTCCATCTCCCGGTACACGAAGTGTGCATTGCGACGATGGTTCTCCTCATACAGGCGCGAGTCATGCCAGTCGGGAAAATCGGCCTGGTCGATCGCCTCCTGCATACCAATGCCGTTCTCGACAGCCTGTGCCATGGTCTCGCGCAGGCGCATTACATAGGAGCGGGTCTTCTCTACCATGGGGAAAGGCCGGGTCTGGGCGCTGCCATGGCCGGGTACCATCAACGTGGCGTTGGCAAATCTCGATAGCAACCACTCCTGCCCCTCTATGATTTGCTTGCTGTTACCGTCGCCCATGAAGGTGGTGCGCTGGTTGAAGGCCAGATCCGAGATCCAGACGATGTTATTGTCCAGCTGGTGAACGACCAGGTCGCCATAGGAATGGTGCTTGCCTGTGTTGTAGATAACAAAGGACTGATCGCCGGAGCTGATGGTCCGACTCGAAAAGCGCTCACCACCGATCAGCACGTCGGGCCTTACCATCTCGAAGCCTGACATGTCATCCGGCATCAGCTCGCGGCGGTATTGAATCGAAGCCGCGCTCGTCTGCGAGCCAATGTAATCCAGAACGCCCTCGTGACTAATAACTGTTACCCCGCCGAGGCGGCGAAAGGCTATGGCGCCATAGGCATGATCGGGATGATTATGGGTGATTATGAGGTGTGTAATCGGTTTGTCGGTGATCGAGGCAATCGTGCTAATCAGGCGCTGCCCGAGCCTGGGCGTGCCCAACGCATCAATCACCACCACGCCTTCCGAGGTGATTACAAAGCCCGCATTGC
>JASFME010000083.1:0-9119 GCA_050117725.1 Granulosicoccaceae bacterium
ACCACGGAAAGTGCTGCCGACATCCCCGTCGAGGAAAACATCCCCCCCGATCTTCGTACCGCAGCGCTTGTGGTTGCTATCGAACGTATGACGAAAATTACCCTGGAGCGTGGTATCTGGCCCTGAGCCGTCAACCGCCATCACCTGGAGCCTGTACTCCCTTTCGCTTCTTTTTCACCGCCTCGATGAGCTGTTGCATGCGCTGGTAATGACTGCCTTGCCAGTAGATCTTGTGACAGTCCGGGCACTGCCAGAATTTATCGTAATGGGCCCGGGTGCGCGGCAACAGCTGCGAGGCAATCGTTTCCTTGTCGACCGGCCGGATCAGGCCGTTACAGTGCATGCAGCGCCTGAACGGCTGCAGCACATTGAACAGGTCGAAACGTGCCAGCACTTCCAGGAGTTGTTGTTTTGGCTGGCGCGCACGCACGTAGTAACCATGTGAGATCACCTTGCGCATGAGCAGCTTGCGATCACAGGTCAGCAGGATGCGTTTATCCTCCACTGCGATGCGGGCGAGCGTGGCATCGTCATAATCATTACGATACAAGCTGTCGAACCCCAGCATGCGCAGGTAGGCAGTCAGACGGCCGAGATGGGCATCGAGCACGAAGCGGGTAATACGCAGCGGGTCGGGGCGCAAATGCACCACGGGCGAAATATCCAGTGCCTCGAACACCGGGTAGACACTGATCTGATCACCGTCCTGCACGAGGTAGTTAAAGTTGACCGACACACCGTTGACGAGGATTAAATCGACTTCTGTGTGCGGCACGCCCAGTGATTCGATCAGGTCCTTTATGGAACCGTGCTGTTTTATAGCGTGCGTGAAACTGACCTTGCGCTGTGCAGGCGGCAGGAAATAATTGAGTTCCTCGTAAAAACGTAGCGTGACCTGGCCAGTCATGATGTTGTCATATTGCTCGTATTGGCTTGTAATATTATGCTAAATAATCGTGCGGTGTCTCCTGCTGATTCGCCCTATATGCGGCTCAGCTTACCGGCGAGGTCAACACCGATAATTGCATTGAGCGCGATGCGCAAGTCGGGATACTTGATCAGTAACGGTTCCAGCGTACTGGTCGGCCAGGTAACATATTCGAGATCACTGTCGGCAATGACTGTCGCAGAAGTCTTGTCACCTGTTATATAACTCATCTCGCCAACAAAGTGTCCTTCGCCCAGTTTCGCCACCTTGTCATTTTTCACCTGCACGGTGGCCTCTCCCCTGTTAATCAGCATCAGGCTGTCCAGTTGCATATCCTGTTGCACAAGCGTGTCACCCGCGCGGGCCTGGTTCCACTGTGCCAGGCTGAACAGTCTGTACACCTCTCTCGGCGTAAGGCGGCGAAACACCTGCTGGTAGAGTCTTTGTTCAGCATCCGAGAGTGTCACCGGCCGCCGTTCAACGAGCAGGATGCCTATCTGCACGATATTGATCCCGGCGAATACCAGGTTCCAGTAAACCGGCGCCATCAGGGGCACGGGCTGGAAATAGTAAAACGGGATTACGAAACAGATCGCGACGACGATGAGTATACGTAGCCAGAGAATGTCCCGGACCAGGTAGGAAAAGATATAGAGTACATTGGCAGTATGAATCAAGTAATCCATGGCAGCACCTGCTACACGCCGGGAAAGGAGTAAAAAAGCTCAGAGAGAAATATTCACAAATACCAGAAACTGCCCCACTCCGCTCCCCGGCTTTTCTGTTATTTATTGTTAATGTCGCAGCCTGGCGACAATACAGAAAAAAGAGCCGGCACGATTATAGTCGGGATATGGCCAGCATAGTCATGTCTATAACCGAACCTTACTCGAATATGGTCGAATATTGGACGCGTGGCAAGCACCACGAACAACATGGCTTTTGCAAGGTCGTCATGCGACAGGCGCTTCGCCAGAAATTGCAGTCGTACCTCGATCTTGCGGGGAGGGCGTACGCTAAACGGGGGTTGAATACCGGTATGCGCACCTCCTGCCCAATTGAAATAACCTTTCAATCGGGCAGGAGACACGGTGATTGGGTGAATCAGCGTTGTGCGACCGCGATCGGGCCAGAACTGGTCGTGAGTGCGACGATGTCTGTCGTGACTTCCTTGAGCTGCAAGGTAACCCTTTCATGGTTCCTTACCGCCTTGTTATAGGCACTCTTCTTATAGGCTGCATACAACATACCGCCGGGCATGAGGAATGACAGCACCTTGTCATTGCCCGTCATGCGTTTTTCTTGCATGCGGCGGGCCAGCAGTGTTTCGTCATGCTTGAGTTCTGACTTCAGTGATACCATCTCGTCAACCAGCGCATCCATGTTGATGCTCGGTACCATGACGGTGAAACCATCCTTGTGCTGTTCCGGTGTCCAGTGGATTTCTGCGGCACTGGCCCAGCCCGGTATGCCAAGACTGGCAGCCATCAACAGTACCCTGACGTTACGGAATATTGCGCGTAGATTGACCATTAACTGTTCTCCCGGAAAGTGAATGTACTGTTCTTATAAGAACATATTATGGGTTTGAGATCTGTTAACGGGTCGGTAGCAAAAATATTATCAAGTGTTCTAATTTTACCGGGAAATTAACGGCCTTTTTGACGTTTCTGCGGCAGGTTGTCAAGGGGACAGGCATTAAAAGTTTCTGCTTTTTTACTGTTAATACTGGCTCTCCTGGATCTCCTTGACCCAGTCCTTCAATACGCCTTCGAGCTTCTTGTTACGCACCTGCGTGATCGCTGCATCAAGCAGCTCATCTGAAAGCGGATAATGCTGCTTCAGATCATCAACATAGGATTGTTCTATCTCGTCGTAGTCATTGTCCCTGAGCAGGGCCTCTGCCATGAATATGTAAAGCAGCCGGTTTTTCAGCTTGTCTTTGGCCAGCACCTCAAATGCCTCATCCATTGGCATGTCATCAACCGCCCGCGCATCAACATTGAGCCCGTCCAGCAATTTGAGGAAATATTTTTTCTCCAGCTTGTCGATTTCATTATCCGCAACGAAAAGGCCATGAATAACTCTCATCAGGGCCGTCTTTTCATCCTTATGCCATAGAGAAATCGACAGCTCAGCAAACTGTTCTTTGAGATAATCAGCGAGTTTCATGTCAATGCCCCCTGAACTGGATTTTTGAGTACCAAAATAGCAGGGAGCCATTGGTTTCACATTCTATACAATTAAACCCAATGGCTCCCTGATCCTGTCTTGTGGCCTGTTATTTTCTGCTACGGCACGATCTTGCGCTGGAGTTTTGGCTCGATACGTCTCGGGGCCGTTTGTCGCTGGATATCAATACGCTTGAACGTCGTTACCCCGCAACCCTCTGCCGGGATAGTGGCCGTCAACGAATTATTCGCTGCATTTCCCTCCGCGCTCAAGCCACCGCCGCTGAACTGGTATTTGACGCTCGTCGTGGCCTTGAAGTCCGGCAGATCGCTCCAGGTTACCTCGCCGCCCGGCACCTTGAGTTTGCCGGTCGGGTCCACATCCGTCAGCTTCCTGTAACCCTTGCCGGCACCATCAATGGTACGAGACAGGTTTACCAAATTAAACAGATTATTCGGGTAATTCGCCGTGCCGATATTTTTCAGTGTCACACGGGCGGTGCAGTCCTTGTTAAAACTGATCTTTGTAATCGCCAGATCCGGCAACGGCGGTGAGCAGCTCAGCGTGCGGGTCATTTCGTTGTTGTTCTCGTTGGCCTCCGTGACGATATTGCCTTCATCGATCACGGCCCGGTAGCTGTGGCTACCCGAGACGATGAGGTTAGGTGCCTGGACCACAAAGGTATAGGTGCCACCCGCCGGCTGCAGCGCGCGTTTGCCCATGTTCCAGCCACCGGCCGTCTGGTTGTTCTTGTAAAACTGCAGGTACGGTTTGGTGCCGACATAGAAGGCGGTCTCGGGCAAGGCGCCCGGACCGAGGTTCTTCATGGTCACCTCGATCTGGCATTGCTGATTGACCCTCAGATCGGTAATCGTCAGGTCGGGTAACGGCTGCGCCGTCGCGGTCGTACCGGTCAAAACACCGGCAAACAACAACAATGCGGTGACAACAGATGTGTGACGAGTATTCATGGCATGCCCCTCCCGGGTAGAACTGGCCCATTATTTGAGGATCATCATGGCGGAGCGAAGCAGGGGTTTCTTTGACATACGTCAAAAAACAGAAGCGGCAGCAGAACAATGCTGCCCAGCTGGCCATGGATTAGCATTGGTTAATATTTAGCTACTCAGATCCTTTAATTGATATATAACCTCTCCGACCCGTTTTAGTTTGATACATCCAGACGATAGTCATGGCGATGATCGCCCCAGAGAAGGCGAGGAAGGTGTCCTTCTCCGCATCCCAGATATCACCCTGCGTGCCAAGGTAGGCAGCACCGAGTTCAGGGCTGACTATTACGGCCACGGCGGCCTCGAGAAATTCATAAAATGCGCTGAAGGCAAGTATGCCGACGACGGGCAGGAAATACGACCAGCCCGGGCGAACACCGGCGACACGCATGAGTATCTCGCGAAAGGGATAGGCAATCAGCAGGCCGTAGGTAAAGTGCACAATACGGTCATAGTGATTGCGCGTCTGGTCGAATGTGTCCTGTAACCAGAAACCGAACGGCATCTCGGCGTAGGTATAGTGGGCGCCGAACAGGTGCAGGCTGATAAATACACCGAACAACATATACGACAGGTTGGAGAAGACGAAGCGTCGATACGTGACCACGAGCAAGGTGCCGTAGATAAAGACCAGCAGGTTCTCGAGCAGCCAGTCACGGCGGTTGAAGGGTTCGATAGCGGTGATCACCCACAGCACCGCCAGCCAGAGAATGAGCCCCTGCAAGGGAAGATTGCTACGAAAGGGTCTTGGCGTCACTGCTGTTCACCGGTCAGGCATGCGTTGTCTGTGTTTCCAGTATGCCAGTAGCCGTTCAGCAATAAAATGGCCAAGTGCCCGAGCAGTGCCTATTATGATATGTGGCTGCTATGCTGTGAAAAAACCGGCAATATTCGAATGACGACACTGCGCAAGATGATTCCACACTGCCTGGCCGTGCTGCTGTTCCCGGTCAACCTCAGCGCCGGGCCGCTGTTTGATGCGCACCTGCACTACAACGCGGCCGATGCCGCGCATTACAGCCCGCAGCAAATCATTGCCAGGTTGGAGCGCAACGGCATCAGGCACGCCGTCGTCACCGGCACCCCGGCCTCGCACACCGCGACACTGTACAAACACGCCCCCGGGCGTATCGTGCCGCTGCTGGGTGTGTATCGCAGCCATGACGACAAGATCGCCTGGCCGAACGATCCGTCGTTACCGGCCCGCGTCGAAGCGCAACTGGACAAGGGGTTGTGGCGTGGCATTGGCGAGCTGCATATCTTTGCCAAAGATCGTCACAGCCCGGTATTCCGGCGCATCGTCGAGATGGCCGCGCAACGCCGGCTGCCCCTGCAACTGCATGCCGACCCGGCCGTGATCGACACCGTGTATGACATCGCGCCCGGGCTACCCGTGATCTGGGCGCATGCGGGCACCTTTCCCTATCCCGACCTCGTCGCCGACTACCTGCAGCGCTACCCGGCACTGCACGTCGACCTGTCGGTGCGCGATGGCCGTATCGCCCCGGATGGCACAATCAATGATGACTGGTACGAACTGTTCGTGCGATTTCCCGACCGCTTCATGATCGGTGTGGATACCTTCAGCCTGTCGCGCTGGCAAGACTTCGATAATGCCGTCGCCACGATACGCCAATGGCTGGCCCAACTGCCGGAGGATGTCGCCACCAGACTGGCCTATGACAATGCCGCGGCATTGTTCGCGAAATCAGGGCAGGGAAAGCAGGAGTAGATAAAACGGGACAGCCTGAACGGCTTGATAGCTGGCCTCGCCGTTGCTGTTAATCCCGCAGCAGCGTCACCGTTGTTGCCGCGGTGTGCTTGTCGATAGCAAACAGTAATTCACAATACTCGTTATATTCGTCCATGGGCGTGGGATCATCCGCGCAATTGCAGCCTGGAATAAGCCCCGTGTAGAACACGCCTGCCTTGATGCGGATGCTGTTTTGATCATCCGCAACGTTCAGCACCGAGACGGTAAACGGCCCGTTCTGTACGTAGCTGCTTTGCGTCAAACCCTGCTGCAACGGCAGCCGCTCCGGCGCAAGCTGCTCGATTTCATCCTTCGCGACGCGCGCCAGGTCGTCACTGCCCCACGCGTTACTTGTCTGTTCCAGACGAATCATGGTGCATACTCCTTATAGGCGCTAGAGCTGATCATCGCGGTATTCAATCACCAGCCTGTTCTGGCCACCCTCTTCCTCGCAACTCAGCAAGATACTGCGGTTCTGCTGGTAGATCATGTCGTTATCGTCCATCGCGTAGTAACCGCTATCCGGGTGACGCTGCCGCAAACCGGCGACGGTCCTTGCGAGTTGCGAGAAACAGTTGCTCGCCGGCATGGGCGGGCTGCGGCCAATGATGCGGGCCACGTGCCGGCCATCCTTGCCCGTGCCGAGCAGTACTGTCTGCACGCCGCTGTCGGTAGCAGTATTAGCGGCAGGCTTTACCACATACAAGGTGTCGCCATACTCAGCGGCTTGCGTTGACAGCACCTGCACGTCACTCATGGGCATACCCAGGGTATAACCATAGGCCGCGCCGATCTCTTCTGCCTGTACAGTCACTGGCAACAGGACTGACATGACACTGAAGGCAACAATTTTCCGTGGTGACATAACATTTGTCCCGAGGTTTGCGAAAAGGGTACTTCTGCCCTTATTACTTAAATACATTTCTTTCGATCCAGCAGGCAGACACGCTCCTCGCCCAGTGTTTCAACCTGGATCGTGGCATGTGCAATGCCGAAGCGGTCATGCAGGTGCTGCTGGATATCGAGCAGTGCATCATCGTGTAATCTGTCACCCGTGACCACGAGATGCACCGTCAGCGCCACCTCGGTCGTGCTCAGCGCCCAGACGTGCAGGTCATGCAGGTCGGTCACGTCTTCAAGGCCGGACAGATAGTCGCGGATCGCCACGAGGTCGATACTGGCGGGCACCGCATCGATGGCGAAGTTCAGCGACTCGCGCAGCAGCCCCCACGCGCTGACGAGGATCACCGCGACGATCACGAGCGTGATCGCCGGATCAATCCACAACCAGTCCTGCCACACGATGATGACACCGGCGATGATCACGGCAAACGACACGGCCGCATCGGCGGCCATGTGCAGGAAGGCGCTGCGGATATTCAGATCGTGTTTCTGCCCGGAGTAAAACAGCATCGCCGTGACGGTATTGATGACCACGCCAATCGCCGCGACCACGATCACGACCGTGCCCGCAACCGGCTGCGGCTGGAAAAACCGGCCTAGCGCCTCCCAGGCAATGCCGCCCAGTGCGACGAGCAGCACGATCGCGCTGACCAGCGAGGCCATGATGGTCACCTTGCGGTAGCCATACGTGCGCCTGTCCGTGGAGGCCTTCGTCGCCAGCAGCATGGCGCCCCAGGCCAGCCCCAGGCCCAGCACATCACTCAGGTTGTGCCCCGCATCGGCAATCAGCGCCAGCGAATCGGCGTACAGACCGTAGCCGGCCTCGATCAGCACGAACCCCACGTTCAGCGCGATGCCGATCGCAAAGGCGCGGTTATAACTGGTTGGCTCGTGATGGTGGTGAGCGTGTGGCATGCCTCTATATAAAAACGCTCGTGTTAAAGAGTCAATACAGGCGGCATAAACAATAATTGGAGCACAGAATAACTGTTTCTAAATTATTACTGTAACCAGTCAGGTCCCGCAAAACGTGTGCTGCACGATCTCTTCCGGTTCCGGCGGCAAGCGGTAGCGGTCTTTACCCGGCTGTTCGACAAACGGCTTCTGTAGCACTGCGTGCAAATCATGAAACACGGAAAAATCACCACGATCCTCGGCAGCGCGGATCGCCGCTTCGATTTGGTGGTTGCGCGGAATATACAGCGGGTTGACGGCCTGCATGGCGGCCTGCCGTTGTGCGTCGTCTTGCGCCTCCTGGGCCAAACGCGCACGCCACTTCACTGCCCAGTCATCGAACTGCGCCGGCTGTTCGAATAGCCGACGACAGTCTTCATCGGTTTCTGACGGCTGTGCGCCCAACCTCGACAAGCAGGCAAACGTCAGCGTGAAATCGGCATGGTTTGCTGCCATCGTATCGAGCAATGCCTCGATCAGCACCTTGTCTGCCTGCTCGGTTCCGGCACTGGCCGTCAGGCCGCACTTGGCACGCATGCCGGCCAGCCAGGCTGCCTCGTACTGCTCTATGTAGGCCTGCAAGTGCGCCTGCGCGATCGCCACTGCCTCGTCCGTGCTTTCTGCCAGCAACGGCAAGAGCGCTTCGGCCAGCCGCGTCAGGTTCCACAGGCCCATGCCGGGCTGGTTGTTATAGGCATACCGCCCGTCCTGATCGATGGAACTGAACACCTTGTTATGCACATACGCATCCATGAAGGCGCACGGCCCATAGTCGATCGTCTCGCCGGCTATCGACATGTTATCGGTATTCATGACGCCGTGAATGAAGCCAAGCTGCATCCACTGCGCAATCAAGCGGGCCTGGCGGGCGATCACGGCGGCAAACAAACTCACGTACGGCTGTGCCGTCCCGGCGGCCTCGGGGTAATTGCGCGCGATCACGTAGTCCGCCAGCTTCTGCACGGACTCGACATCGCCGCGCGCGGCAAAGTACTGGAACGTGCCCACCCGTACAAAACTTGACGCAGTGCGCGTGATCACGCCACCCGGCAATAACCACTCCCTGGCGACCGGCTCGCCGGTGGCGACTGCCGCCAGTGCGCGCGTGGTAGGCACGCCGAGTTTTTCCATCGCCTCGCTGACCAGGTACTCGCGCAGCACTGGCCCCAGTGCCGCGCGGCCATCGCCATTACGCGAATAGTACGTACGCCCGCAGCCTTTTAACTGCAGATCAAAGCCGGCACCGTCGGCCGCACTGATCTCACCAAGCAGAATCGCGCGGCCATCGCCGAGCTGCGGCACGAAATTACCGAACTGGTGGCCCGCATACGCCATCGCCAGGGGCTCGGCCCCTTCCGGCACGACGTTGCCCGAAAACACGGCAGCCAGCTCGGCGGCA
>JASFME010000084.1:0-9088 GCA_050117725.1 Granulosicoccaceae bacterium
AGTAATTCCAAACAACCATTTAAAACCGGGTGAGCAGGATCGAAAACATTCGCTTGTGGTGGGTAAAACCAGTTCAGTTTTCCATGTCAGGTGCAGACCATAGCTAGTCCAGCACGGACAGGTCGCCTTGCAGGACTTTCTGCAGGCCATCTTCGTCAAGCACGGGGATACCGAATTGCTCGGCCCTGGCCAGTTTAGAGCCGGCATCGGCGCCGGCAATTACATAGTCGGTCTTTTTCGAGACGCTGCCACTGACCTTGGCGCCGAGGGCCTGCAATTGTTCCTTTACTTCATCACGCGGTACAGACAGGGCCCCTGTCAGGACTATTGTAACACCTTCGAGCGGTTGTTCGCCCGCCGGGGCCACATCGATATCCTGCCAGTGTATCCCTACCTTGATAAGTTTCCTGATAACATCACGGTTGTGGCGTTGCTCATCGAATGAACGAATGCTCTGCGCGACAACGGGCCCTACGTCAGGCACCTGTTCGAGCTGCTCTACAGATGCCTTGAGCAGCTTGTCCAGCGTGCCGAAGTGCCTGGCCAGACTGCGTGCGGTGGCCTCACCGACCTCACGGATTCCGAGCGAGTATATGAAGCGTGGTAATGTGGTCGCCTTGCTCTTCTCCAGTGCCTCGACCAGGTTAGTTGCAGACTTTTCACCCATGCGTTCCAGTCCCGCAATTTGCTCGACCGTGAGCGTATACAGATCGGCAACATCATTGACGATCTCCTTGTCAACGAGTTGATCAACAAGCTTGTCGCCAAGGCCCTCGATATCCATGGCGCGCCGCGAGGCGAAATGCTTGATACTTTGCTTGCGCTGCGCGGCGCAGAACAGGCCACCCGTGCAACGCGCCACGGCCTCGCCTTCCGGGCGGATTACATCGGAACCGCACACCGGGCAGGTATTCGGCATTTTGAACTTGCGTGCACCCTTCTTGCGTTTCGATTTCACGACCGACACGACTTCCGGGATGACATCACCGGCGCGACGTACGATCACGGTGTCACCGACGCGCACGTCCTTGCGCTCTATCTCGTCCTGATTGTGCAGGGTCGCATTGGTTACAGTCACGCCGCCGACACTGACCGGTTGCAAACGCGCCACTGGTGTCAGGGCACCGGTACGCCCGACCTGCACATCGATCGCCTCGAGCAGGGTCATCTCTTCCTGGGCCGGAAACTTCCAGGCGATGGCCCAGCGCGGCGCGCGTGACACGAAGCCGAGTTCGTCCTGTTGATCGCGCTGGTTCACCTTGAACACGACGCCGTCGATCTCGTAAGGCAGCGTATCGCGGCGTTGCAGAATGTCGTTGTAATAGGCAAGGCACTGCTCAGTGCCCTTCACCACGGCCGGTTCGTCCGAGACGCGCAGGCCCCAGTCTTTCAATTGCGCGAGCACCCCGGCATGTGTTTTCGGCAAGGAGGCACCTTCCACCACGCCAACACCGTAGCAATACATGGTGAGTGGCCGGCTTGCGGTGATTTTCGAATCAAGCTGGCGCAGTGACCCCGCCGCGGCATTGCGCGGATTGGCAAAAGGCTTCTGGCCCTGTTCGGCCTGGCGTTCGTTGAGCGCCTGGAAGCCGTCCAGCGGCAAGTACACCTCGCCGCGGACTTCGAGGCGTTTCGGGATCTTTTTACCCGTGACTTTTAACGGGATGGCATTGATCGTGCGCACGTTCTGGGTGACGTCTTCACCACTCATGCCGTCACCGCGGGTCGCGCCGCGCACGAGTATGCCGTCCTCATACAGAAGACTGATGGCAAGGCCGTCCAGTTTCGGCTCGGCAACATACTCGATGTTCTTGACACCGAGCCCTTCCCGGCAACGGCGATCAAACTCCGTAAATTCCTCCTGCGAGAAGGCGTTACCGAGCGACAGCATCGGTACTTCATGCCTGACCTCGTTAAACGCCTTGAGTGGCGTCGCGCCAACGCGTTGCGTTGGCGAATCAGTTGTGACCAGTTCCGGGTACTCTGTTTCGAGTTGTTGCAACTCGCGCAACAGGCGATCGTACTCGGCATCCGGGATCTCGGGGTTGTCGAGTACGTAGTAGAGGTAATTGTGGTGATTGATCTGCTCGCGCAGCCTGGCTACCCGTTTTTTGATCTTGTCGGAGACTGGCATAAACAGTAACGGCTACCTCAGGCCTGGTGGGCTTCGCGCAGTGACTTGAGCTTGTACTCGGTGATACTGCAACGCAGCGCATCGATACCCTGGCGTGTCAGGACACTGCGGCGATCATCATACAATTGGCCATGCAGCATGCCCTCCATCTCGCGTGCTGTGGTGAGCATGGCATCGAACTGTTCGAGCGGATCGATGCGAGACGGCAGGGTCATAAAAAAGGCAAGTCCCCGTGTCGTAAAGTCTTCCATCCTGGCAAGTTCGAAAGTACCGGGATTGATGGCACTGGCCATGGTGAACAGTGCATCGCCCTGCTCATCGTTTCGCTGGAAAAAATGCAGATCATTGAACACCAGATCAAGCTGTCGGGTGGCATCGAGGATATCGACACCACTGAACACCCGGCCATCGGTGGCGAACAGATTGATCATAACGACCATGTCAGGCTCTTTGCCCGCAGTGGACAGATTTTCTTCACCGCTGGCCATGTCGATATCGCCCATTTCGACCCGCTCTATCTGCTCATCGCGCTCGGCGATAATGCCCTCGAGTTGCTCGAGTTCATCGGTTATATCCTGCAGGGATTCGTTACGACGCGGACCGGATGGCGACACGATGGCGGGTTCATCGTCGAGGTCGGCCGACAGGACTGCATCGACATCTTCAAATGCCGGCCTGGCGGCGTGGCTATCATGGCGCGGCACAAAGTCCTTGTCGTTACTGCCGCCAAACCGCGCGTAACGGCTATCGGCACCACGCCGACGCATACGTTCATACACATATATGAACAGGATAACGACAATACCAATGCCGAGCAGAATCAGGCGCAATGAATCCATGCCTGCGCACGCCTCCCCTGTTATCAGACTGACTGTTTAGCTTGCAACCATGCTGGCTGCTTCGTCCACGTCCACCGCCACGAGCCTGGATACACCCGGTTCGTTCATGGTGACACCCATAAGCTGGTTGGCCAGCTCCATGGTGACCTTGTTATGGGTAATGAATATAAACTGGATACGATCCGACATTTCACGCACAAGATCACAGAACCGGGTGACGTTTGCATCATCAAGCGGTGCGTCGACTTCGTCGAGCAGGCAGAACGGTGCCGGGTTCAGCTCGAAGATCGAGAACACCAGTGCCGCCGCGGTCAGGGCCTTTTCACCGCCCGACAGCAGATGGATCGTGCCATTACGCTTGCCCGGCGGGCGGGCCATCACGGTTATACCCGTGGTCAGCAGGTCATCCTCGGTCAATTCCATGTAGGCATGACCGCCACCGAACAGGCGCGGGAACATGCTCTTGAAGCCGGCGTTGACCTTGTCATAGGTTTCCTTGAAGCGCGTACGCGTTTCCTTGTCAATCTTGTGAATCGCGTTTTCGAGCGTGGTCAGGGCCTCTTCGAGATCCGACATCTGCTTGTCGAGGTATTCCTTGCGCTCGGAGCGCTCCTTGAATTCCTCGATGGCTGCAAGGTTGATGGCGCCAAGGCGCTGGATACGGTTTTCCAGTTTTGTGACGTTTTCTTCCCAGGCCGTCACGCTCGCATCCTCGGTCAGGGATTCATAAAGGGCCTCGAGCGTAAAGCCGGTCTCGTCGATCTGTTCCTGCAGGGTCTGCAGACGAACATGTACGCCCTGGTAGTCCATGCGCAGTTGCTCGAGCTGACCACGGATGTCCTGTGACTTGCGATCTGCCTCGCCACTCGCCGTGGTGTCCTGCTGCATGGCATGCTCGATTTCCTGCATGGCATTGCGCGCCTGGCCGAGTGTCGCTTCCACGGCTTGCCGCTGTTCGAGCACCTGCGCCAGTTCGGCTTCCATGTTCTGCAACGGCGCGATGCCCTGCTCGATCTGCTGCGCAATATCGTCGCGTCGCGTCTGCAATTGTTCAATCTGGCTTTCGATACGCTGCATGGCCTGTTGCGTCGAGTTCAATTCGGTACGCAGCGCTTCGACCTTCAGGGCATGCTGGTGCGCCGCATCATGATCGGCACGCGCCCGATCCCGTGCCTGGTCGAGTGCCTCGCGCAAATTGTCACGCCGTGTGACCAGTTGTTCACGGGTTTCGGCCAACGAGGCTGCCTGGGCCTTTGCCTGTTCAAAACGTTCACGTGCTGACACCAGCTCACTGCGATCAGTGTCTTCCTGGCCACACAACTCTTCGAGTTCATGGTTGAGTGTCGTGATCCGGCCGCGCATCTGCTCGAGTGCCGTTTCGCGGCTACCCAGGGTGGAACGGATCTCGGCCTGGCGATGCTTGGCTTCGTCAAGGCTGTGTTGCAGACGTTCACGTTCCGCTTCATGTTCATGCAGGTCCTGGCGCAACTGTTCCTGCTTTGCCGCCAGTTCTGCCACAGTGGTTTCAAGTGCTGCAATGCGTGCGCCGGTCTCACGGATCTCCTGTTCACGTTGCAGGACACCGGCCTGTTCGTTGGCAGCACGTGACAGGCGGATCCAGTTGCAACCGAGCCAGATACCATCACGTGTGATAATCGATTCATGCGCCTGCAAGCGGTCGCGCATGGCGAAGGCTTCGTCAATAGAATTAACGGCATAGACGCTGCCGAGCAGTGACTGCAACGGCCACTCACTGCGCACCTTGTCCACAAGTGAGTCGGCGAGGTTTTGCGTACTGGCCGGTTGGCTGGAACGGTTTTCAAACAGGGTCAGGGCGCCCTGCTCGAGCGAATCAAACGCATTCGACAGGCTGCCGGCATCTTCAACACCGACCGCTTGCAGGTGGGAGCCGAGCACGATTTCCACGGCCTGTTGCCAGTCCGGTTCAACCTCGAGGGTCTCGGCAAGGCGCAGCGCCTTGTCCAGGCCACGGTCTGCCAACCATTCGGAAACACCCTCTTCATGTTTGCCGAGCGCCGCTTCCTGCAGGGCTTCAAGTGAGGAGAGTCTGCCCTGCTGGCTTTGCAGGGTGCTACGCGCCTCATCGAGTTCACGCGAGATATTGGCATTGTCTTCACGGCATTGGCCGATGCGTTGCTGGCAATCCTGCAGTGACGCGCTTTGTTGCGTCACGATTTGCTCGGCACTGCCTAGTTCATTGCGCATCTCCGAGACTTCAGTTTCCAGTGCGGAGGCATCGAGGCCTTCAAGTTCCTCACGCATGCGCGAAGACCGCTGGCCGAGCTGTTCGAGGTGCTGGTCCAGGTGCTGGATGCGGGTTTCTTCGACCTGCATGGCCTTGCCCGGCTCGGCTGCATCACGGTTGAATTCTTCCCAGTCGACCTGCCAGTCCTGCATGGCCGATTCGGCCTTGCGCAGGGCTTCGGCCGAGGCCGCCTCGGCCTGCTTCGCCGACTGCCAGGCCGGTTCGATGTCCTGCAAGGACGTGTCGAGTTCGGTAATGCGCTGCTTGTCCAGCTCGAGCGTATCGCCGGCTTCGGCGAGAGAACTGTTTACCGCCGCCTGGTCCTGCTGCAATTGCTGGCGTTTTTCCTTGGCGTGCGCGATGGCCTGCTCGATGCGCGAGACCTCACCACCGAGCTTGTAGAAGTCGGCCTGGATGCGACTGAAGTTATCGTTGGCCTCGTTGTGTTCGGCGCGCCGGGTTTCGAGACGCGACTCGATTTCACGCAGGTTGGCGACCGCCACTTCAAAAGCAGTCTCGGTTTCGTCAATTTTCTTCTTGCGGGTCTGCGCTTCTTCATCGAGCGCACGACGACGCAGGGCCAGGAGTTCGGCACGGGCCTGGCGTTCTTCCTGCTTCAGGACCTTGTATTTTTCCGCAGTCTTCGCCTGGCGTTGCAGGTGTTGCAACTGCTTGTCGAGTTCTTCGCGCAGGTCATTGACGCGTTCGAGGTTTTCACGCGTATGCTTGATGCGGTTTTCAGTTTCGCGGCGGCGCTCCTTGTACTTGGAAATGCCGGCCGCTTCCTCGATGAACACGCGCATGTCATCGGGCTTGGCCTCGATAAAGCGCGAGATCATGCCCTGTTCGATAATCGCGTAACTGCGTGGCCCGAGGCCGGTGCCGAGGAACAGATCCATGATGTCGCGGCGACGACAACGCGTGCCGTTCAGGAAATAACTCGAGGTGCCGTCACGGCTGACCGTGCGCTTGACCGAGATCTCGGTGAAGTTCGCATACTGTCCGCCGGCACGGCCATCGCTGTTATCGAACACGAGTTCGATGCCGGCCTGGCCAATCGGCTTGCGCGAGGACGAACCATTAAAGATGACATCGGCCATCGATTCTCCGCGCAGGTGCTTGGCAGAGATTTCACCCATCACCCACCGCACGGCATCGATGACATTCGATTTGCCGCAGCCATTCGGGCCGACGATGCCTGACAGGTTGGTAGGGAAGCTGACTGTGGTCGGATCCACGAACGACTTGAATCCGGCGAGTTTAATTTTTTCGAGACGCATTGCCTGTTATTTTCACTAATATATGGGATGGTGGAATGACCGCATCATAACACATCACTTGTCAGCCGCCTGCAGGTTCCGGTATCTTTCGCGCATGAGCACACAACCCAGCAAAGACCTCGAGACTTTCGATAACCCGCAACCGAAACGCGATTATACTATACGCATCCGCGTGCCGGAGTTCACCTGCCTGTGTCCCAAAACCGGGCAGCCGGATTTTGCCACACTGCACCTCGAATATGTGCCCGATGCGCGTTGTATCGAATTGAAATCATTGAAACTCTACGTCTGGTCATTCCGTGACGAGGGCGCCTTCCACGAGGCCGTGACGAACCGCATCCTCGATGACCTGGTCAGGGCCTGCGCGCCGCGCTTCATGCGCCTGACCGCCGAGTTCAATGTGCGCGGCGGCGTTTACACGAGCGTGGTCGCGGAACACATGGCCGACGACTGGCAACCCCCGGCACAGGTTCACCTGCCGTAGCCTTTTGTTTCAATGCACTGCGACGGGCACTTGAGAAATCAAATCAGCTTTGTTGCGGATCTTCATCGTCATGCGGTATAGCCTCGGCATCGACGTCGGTACCTCCGGCGTGCGCGCCGTCGTGCTCGATGTCTATGGCCAGCCCTGCGCCGAGGCCACC
The DNA here is from genome assembly GCA_050117725.1 of Granulosicoccaceae bacterium. Taxonomy (GTDB): domain Bacteria; phylum Pseudomonadota; class Gammaproteobacteria; order AKS1; family AKS1; genus JASFJH01. Next base: position 7,164 of record JASFME010000084.1, read on the forward strand.
CGGCCACTTGCCAAACAGACCCCGCAGGCCTGGTGGTCAAATATTGAGCAGGTGCTTGCCTCGCTGCGCACACAGACCGATTTCGGCAGGCTCGGGGCGCTGGCCATCGATGCGACTTCCTCCAGCGTGCTCGTGTGTGACGGGCAGGGCCGGCCCCGTGGCCCCGTGCTCATGTACGCCGACAACCGCGCCACTGACGAGGCACGGCGCGTCGCTGACGTTGCCCCGCCCAATAGCGGCGCACACGGCACAGGCAGCAGCCTTGCCAAGCTGCTCTGGCTGCAGGCACATACCGGCCTTGCCACCGGTGAACGCGTCCTGCACCAGGCTGACTGGCTGACCGGGCGGTTTCTCGGCCGCTTCGACCACTCCGATGAAAACAACGCCCTGAAACTCGGCTATGACCCGGTTCACCGCTGCTGGCCGGAATGGCTCGCGTCACTCGGCATTGACATGGCCGACTTGCCTGCGGTCGTGCCCGCCGGCAGTTGTCTCGGCCCCGTCATGCCGCATATCGCCGCACACTTCGGCCTGGCCCCGGACTGCCAGATCGCAGCCGGTACCACCGACAGCACGGCGGCCTGCCTCGCTGCCGGTATCCATGTTCCCGGCGATGCCGTGACCGTGCTCGGCTCGACGCTGGTCGTGAAAGTCCTCGCCGAGGCACCCGTGTTCGCTCCCGCAGACGGCGTTTACAGCCACCGGCTCGGCGATCAATGGCTCGTTGGGGGTGCCTCGAATACAGGTGGCACGGTGTTGCGTCAATACTTCGATGATGCCGAGCTGGCCCGGCTCAGCCGCGAGATCGACCCGGACACGGACTCGGGGTTCGATTACTACCCGTTGCCCGCGCCCGGCGAGCGCTTTCCGCATAACGACCCGGCCTATCCGCCCCGCCTGTCACCACGCCCGGCGCGGGATGCCGATTTCCTGAAAGGCATGCTCGAGGGTATCGCCCGCATCGAGGCGCAGGCCTATAAACGCCTGACGGAACTCGGCGCGCCGGCCGTGCAACATATCTACAGTCTCGGCGGTGGCGCCACCAACCCGGCATGGACGCGCATGCGCGAACGCCTGCTCGGCGTGCCAATCACCAGAGCCCGTCATGAACAGGCGGCCGTTGGTGCCGCCTTGCTGGCACGACAGTGTCTACAGACACAGCAACAATGATTTACACTTGATGACCGGCTGCGCAACAACAAAACAGAGACACCACGAGACAAAAATATGATTGCAGATTCAGTCAAAGGCGCGGGCTACCTCGTACAGGGCCTGGGCCTGCTCACCACTCCCGGGGTGAAACGTTTTGTCGCCATCCCGTTAACCATCAATATCCTGTTGTTTGCCGGGTTGATCTGGTTCGGCTACAGCGAATTCATGGATTTCCTCAACTGGTTACTGCCGCAAGAAAATGCCTGGCTGAACTGGTTACGCTATATATTGATACCGCTTTTTTTCCTGACCGTGCTGGTGATCGTGTTTTTTACATTTACAATTATCGCCAACATTCTTTCCTCGCCGTTTAACGGTCTGCTTGCCGAGGCCGTGGAAAAACACCTGACCGGGCAGGAAGTCGGCGAACCAAAAGGCTTTATGGTTGTCCTAAAGAGCGCGCTGCCGATGATGCTCAATGAACTGCGTAAGTCTGCGTATTACGCCATGATTATTATCCCGGCCTTTATCATCTTCCTGCTGTTGTCATTTATTCCGGTCATCAATATTCTTGGCGCAATTGGCTGGTTCCTGGTCTCGGCCTGGATACTGGCGGTGGAATACAATGACTTCCCGTTCGACAACCACGACATCCCGTTCAGGGAAATGCGTCGCCAGCTCGGCAGGCGCAAATGGCTCGCGTTTGGTTTTGGTGGCGCGACCATGATCGCCACGGCCATCCCGGTGGTGAATTTTTTTGTCATGCCCAGCGC
>JASFME010000085.1:0-9021 GCA_050117725.1 Granulosicoccaceae bacterium
TCCAGCCGGACTGCACGCTGAACGTGACCTTGTAACGGGTTTTGCCCTTGTCCTGCACAGGTTCGACGTTTTCCACCTGGCCCAGCTGGTAACCTTCGTAGGAAACGATCGTGCCGTATTTCAGACCGGCCACGCTGTTGTAATAGGCATGGTAGTTTTCGGTATCGCCGTCTCGCCCGGTGATCAGTCCGAGCACAACGATGAAGGCGACAAGTACGGCGAGCACAAAACTGCCGACGACAAGATAGTTGATGTTTTCATGTTTCATGGGACTGGCGACTCCTGTCCGGTCAGTCTGCGCAGGTATTCATCGGCATCGATTTCGACCTTGCTGGCCTCGCGCTTCAGCAGGCTCTGGATGCGTTCGTTATCCGAGTTACGGACTTCATCAACGGTACCGATCATCAGGATCTCGCCCTGATCGAGTACCGTGATACGATCCGCGATACGGAAGGTGCTGTCGAGATCATGAGTCACGACAACAATAGTCGTGTTGAGCGCCTTGCGGATACGCAGGATCAGATCGTCGAGTTCGGCTGCCGCCACCGGGTCGAGGCCGGCCGAGGGTTCATCAAAGAACAGCAGCTTCGGGTCCATGATAATGGCGCGGGCCAGGGCGGCGCGCTTGATCATGCCGCCGGACAATTGCGCGGGTTTCAGATCTTCAAAACCGGCCATGTTGACCACCGAGAGCTTCATGCGGCTCATGATCTGCATGGTGTTCTCATCAAGGCGGGTATGCTCGCGCAACGGCAGGCAAACATTCTCGCCAATCGTCATCGAGTTGAACAGCGCACCACCCTGGAACGAGACACCCATGTTTTTGCGCATCTCGTCCATCTCTCTGGCGCTCATACGGGTGATGTCATGCCCGAGCAGCTTGATACTGCCGCTCGTCGGTTGATGCAGGCCAAGCAGGTAACGCAACAGTGTGCTCTTGCCGGAACCACTGCCCCCCATAATGACCATGATTTCACCCGTATGCACGGTCATGTTGACGTTATTCAGAATGCGACGCGTGCCATAGTGGGTAACGAGGTTTTTGACCTCGATGACCGGCTGTCTGTCCTGTTGCGTCGTCGTTTGCATATCAGCGTGTCAGGAAGAAGGTGAATATCATGTCGGCGATAATAATATAGGTGATCGACAGCACGACCGAACGGGTCGTGGCCTTGCCGACACCCTCCGCACCGGCGGTTACGGCAAAGCCATTGCTGAAGCTGACCAGTGTAATGAGAACCGCAAACACGAGACTTTTCCAGATGCCCTGCATGATGTCATCAACCTCGAGCACCTCGAAGGTACGATCAAAATATGCCTGGATACTCATGCCGAGATCGAGGTTGCTGTACACCGCGCCGCCGAGCAGGGCGACGAGATCGGCGAAAAACGTCAGTGCCGGCAACATGATCATCATGCCGAGCAGGGCAGGGGCCACCAGGTAACGCACCGGGCTGATACCGATAACGCGCAGTGCATCGATCTCCTGCGAGATCAGCATCGTGCCGGTGCGCGCCGCCAGCGCGGAACCGGAGCGTCCCGCGACCAGGATACCGATGATCAATGGCGAGAATTCACGTGTCACCGATAACGCAATGCCGAGTACAACCTGTGACTCGGCGCCAAAGGTACGCAGCGTGGCGATACCCTGGATGGCAAGCATCATGCCGATGGTAAAGGCAAGCACGGTGACAATCGGCAGGGCCTCGATACCGATTTGCATCATTTGCGCAAATACCGGCGGTGGCTTGACGGCCTGGCGGCGACGGTAGCCGAGAATGACCCAGTAAAAGGATTCGATCAGCAGTGAAAAGGCATAGCCGAGCTCGACGACGCCACGCACCGTGGTTTTGCCGAGTTTTTCAGTAAAGCTGCGCAGCACAATGACTAATCGCTGTTCGCGCACTCGGCCACTGAGGCATAAACGGGAAAGACCTTGTCCAGGTGGGCGAGTTGCAGGACACTCATGACAGCGTCGCTGACATTGACGAGGCCAAAGCGCAGTTGTTTGTTTTTCGCCAGCTGGTAGCCCTCGACGAGGCTGGCCACACCGGAACTGTCGATATATTTCACATCGGCCAGGTCGACCAGCGTGTTGCGGGATTTGCCGAGGCAATCGAGGATGACTTCACGCGCATGCGGCGAGCCATACAGGTCGATATCACCGGCAAAGCGGATAACGAGAAACCCCTGTTCATCGGCGATTTCGAAGCTCACTGATACATCACCACTATGTGCCATTGATTGTTATTCTCATCTCAAGTCGGTTGCCGGCACCCTCTTCGGCTACGGAATAGCTTACCGTATCCATGAGCTGGCGTATAAAGTGCGTTCCCAGCCCCCCCGGGCGGACATCATCAAGCGCGCGCGGCTGTATCTGTGAAACATCGACCGCCGGTGCATAATCACGCAGTGTAATTACCAGTTCACCAGCATTATTGAGGATTTTTACCTCGATGTCACCGCCCTGGCCGGCGTAGGCATGCTGGATGATGTTCATGGCGGCTTCGTTAATGGCGATTACAATGGCCTCGCGCTGCCTGTCCGGGCAGACGGTCGAGGCGAGGGCACTGTCAACCGCATCGCGCAGTAGCTTGAGCTGGCTGGCATCGGCCGTGATCGTCATGTCGAGCAGCGCATTCACCGCGGGCTCGACCACGAGCATCGTGACATCATCATGCAGCAGGCGACCGTGACGATTCAGGCTGGCCATGATGGCTTCAAGCCGCGCCGTCGCGGACTTGTCGGCATGCGCCTCGACCAGCGCGAGAAAGCCTTCCTCGCCGAGCATGGTGTCATCCTGTTCCGCCTCGGTGACACCGTCGGTATATAAATAGAGCGCATGGCCATCCAGCTGCAGCGTCGTCTCCGGGATCTCGATACCGGGCACGATCCCCAGCGGCGGAGACGAGCCCTGGATCCATTCACTTTCGCCGTTCCGGTGATGCAGCAGGGCGGGCTGGTGACCGGCATTGGCCAGCACCACGCTGTGGTCCGCCGGGTTATAGATGCCGCCGATCATGGTGACAAACATGCCGCGCGTGGTGTTTTCACAGACTTCGTTGTTCACCAGTGATAACAGGCGTCCCGGCTCGGTCACGGTCTTGCCCAGGCAATGCAACAGGCTGCTGGTCTTGGCCATGAGCAACGCGGCATTCATCCCCTTGCCGGATACATCGGCAAGGTTGAAGACAATGCGGCCGTCATCGAGCATGAAGTAATCAAAAAAATCACCGGAGACTTCGCGGATAGGTACATTCATGCCGTGTACGGGAAAACTGTCGCCCGGCGGCGCGGGCAGCAGGTTGGCCTGGATCTCACGGGCCAGTTCGAGTTCACGCTGGATACGTTCCTGCTCGACCAGCGCGCCGGCCATCGCCGCATTATGGATGGCAAGTGCCGCCGAGGAGGCCAGCGCGGTCAGCATATGCTGGTCGTCACTGGCAAACAGGCCGTCGTCGGTGCGCTTGTTGATGACCTCGATGGCGCCGAGTTGCCGGTCCTTGACTGTGAGCGGCGCGCACAGGATGGAACGCGTGGTAAAGCCGGTTTGCTGGTCGACCTGGGTGGTGAAATTCGGATCGTTACTGACATCGCGCACCATGTGCACGTGGTTATCCTGCACGGTCTGGCCGACGATGCCCTGGTCAGCTGCCAGGCGCAAACCGTTCAGATCAATGGGCCCGGCACTGGCGCGGCAGACCAGTTCGGTATCGTCGTTTTCCAGCAGAAAAATCGAGGCGGCTTCGGCATTCATGTACACCAGCATCTGTTCGATGGCGTTGTCCAGCGTGTCATCAATGTCGAGTGAACTGGCGAACTCCTGGCTCATCCGCGCCAGCAGGGCAAGCTGCCGTTCCATGCGGCCATCGCGTTCCTGTTCGAGCAGATCTTGAACTTCTTGTTCGGCCATAGCCGCCATCATGCCGCGTCAGGGGGCGATCGGCAACTGTCTGGCGCGCATTCATTACAGGGTGTAGGATAAGTCCGGAGGGAAGAACAAGGGGATAACGGGTGTCCTGTTGTGTACAGCGGGCACCTGTAAAAATAACGATGAGTACATCACGGATCCGGGCACCGGAACTGCCGGACAACCTGGAATGGTTTAACACAGACGGACCAGTACGGCTTGCCGGGCAACATGGCAAGGTAGTGCTGCTCGCCTTCTGGACCTATACATCCATCAATTGTCTGCATACGCTGCCGGATCTTGCCCGGCTGCAACGCAAGTATGGTGATCGGCTCATGGTGATCGGCGTGCATTCGCCGAAGTTCCCGAATGAGCGCATTGGCCATAACGTACAAAAGGCCGTCAACCGCAATTACATCCGCTATCCCGTTGTCAGTGATCCCGAACTGAGGCTGTGGAAAAAATACGGTATCAAGTCATGGCCGTCTGTCATCTTCATCGATCCGGAAGGCTATATCGTGGGCCTGCTGCGTGGCGAAGGCCGGCGCAGGCAACTCGACCAGATGATTGAAAAGGCACTGGAGGAAGCCGACAACAAGGGCCTGCAGGCCGAGACTGTTTTCACGCCGAACATCAAACAGGAAGTCGCGGTGGAGGTAAGATTTCCCGGCAAGGTCCTGGCGAAAGGTGAGCGCCTGTTCATCGCCGACACCGGGCATAACCGCGTGCTCGAATGCATGCCGAACGGGCGCATCCTGCGCGCCTTCGGCGGCGGCACACCGGCACTCGTCGATGGCAACACGACAGAAGCATCATTTGATATGCCACAGGGCATGTGCATGGTCGACGGGCGTTTGTTTGTCGCCGATGCGGGTAATCATGCGGTGCGTAAAATCGACCTGACCAGCTACGATGTTGAAACCGTCGCCGGCACCGGTAAACAGGGCAAGCCGGCCGAAGCCGGCAAGACCTGGATGGATCCGCTGCAGGCCGATCTGAACTCGCCCTGGGACCTGGCCTATCACAATCGTATCCTGTACATCGCCATGGCCGGCTGCCACCAGCTCTGGCAACTGGACATGTCGAGCGAGCACCTTTCCCTGTATACGGGTACCGGCCGTGAAGACCTCGTCGAGGGTGGCCCGGGCTACGCCTGTTTCGCCCAGCCGAGCAGCGCCGTGGTGGGTGAGGATCTCGAAGCGGTGTTGTTTACCTGCGATGCGGCCAGCTCCGCGCTGCGCGCGATCCGTTTTCGTGATGCGCACGCCCGCACGCTCGTGGGCAGCGGCCTGTTCGAGTTTGGTGACGAGGACGGCAAGGGGAAGGAGGCACGCCTGCAGCAGCCGATGTGCATCAGTTACGATGCGCAGCGCAAGGGCCTGTGGATCGCCGATACGCTCAACAACAAGATCAAATTCCTGAACCTGACCGGGCAGGGCGTGACCACGCTGCAACTCGAGCATGAACTCGACGGCCCCGCCGGCCTGAGCGTGCAGGGCAATACACTGTACGTCGCCAACACGAATGCCCACCAGATCCTCGCGATTGACACGACGACGCGCAAGGTCGAGGAAATCGAGATTTTTTCCGTCTGATCCGAGTAAAATGGCGGTATGGCTGTTAACACCGCGTTTGATCCCGTTTGTACCCGTTGCCCCCGGCTCGCCACGCACCTGAAACAGGTGCGCCGCGATTACCCGGATTATTTTGCCCGGCCCGTGCCTGCCTTCGGTGTCGCCGATCCCGGCCTGCTGATCGTCGGGCTGGCGCCGGGTATGCACGGCGCGAATGCGACGGGGCGGCCGTTTACCGGTGACTATGCCGGGATACTGCTGTACGAGACCCTGCACAAATTCGGTTTCAGCACCGCGCCGCAATCCGTCGCCCGCGACGACGGCCTGCAACTGCGCAACTGCCGGATCACCAACGCGGTCAAGTGCCTGCCACCCGAGAACAAGCCGACCACGCAGGAGGTCAATACGTGCAACGACTTCCTGCGCAACGAGCTGGCCGGGCTGCCGGATGACATCGTCATCATCGCGCTGGGCACGATCGCGCACAAGGCCGTGTTGCGTGCGCTGGATCTGAAACAAAGTGCCCACAAGTTTGCACACGGCGCCAAACACCGTCTTGCCGGCGGGCAACGCCTGATCGATTCCTACCATTGCAGCCGCTATAACACCCAGACCAAACGCCTGACCCCGGCGATGTTTCACAAGGTATTCAAAGACGCGAAGAAAATGCTCGCATAACCATGTCCCACAGCGACCCCGACAGTTTTGATGCGAAGGCCTTTGTCCGCAACCTGACCAGCCGGCCCGGCGTGTACCGCATGCTCGATGCGCAGGGCAAGGTATTGTATGTCGGCAAGGCGCGTAACCTGAAAAAACGCGTCGGCAGTTATTTCCGCGCCAGCGGCCTGAACAGCAAGACGGTGGCGATGTTATCGCAGATGCATGACATCGAGGTCACGGTGACGCACACGGAAAGCGAGGCGCTGATCCTTGAAAACAACCTGATCAAGGAATACCGGCCGCGTTATAACATCCTGCTGCGCGACGACAAGAGTTACCCCTACATTCATATCTCCACCGACCAGGAATACCCGCGGCTGAGTTTTCATCGTGGCGCGCGCAAGGGCAAGGGCATGTATTTCGGCCCTTACCCGAGTGCCGGCTCGGTGCGCGACAACCTGAACCTGTTGCAAAAACTCTTTCCGGTGCGCCAGTGCGAGGACAGTTTTTTCCGCAACCGTTCGCGGCCCTGCCTGCAATACCAGATCAAGCGTTGCAGCGCGCCGTGTGTCGGCTATATCAGCGTCGAGGACTACGCCCGGGATGTGCATGACAGCATCCTGTTTCTGCAGGGCAAGAACGATGCGGTGATCGCCGCGCTCGTCGAGCGCATGGAGCAGGCCTCGCAGGCGCTCGAATTTGAAAAGGCCGCGCAATACCGCGATCAGATCGCGCAACTGCGCACCTTGCAGGAAAAACAGTACATCAGCAGCGGGGTGGCTGATTTCGATATCATCGCGGCGGTCACGGAAAGCGGCAGCGGTTGCGTGCAGATGTTCACCATCCGCGGCGGTCATCATCTCGGCAATCGCACCTTCTATCCGAAACACGTCAAGGGCGCGACGCCGGGCGAGGTGCTCGAGGCCTTTATTGCGCAGCATTACCTGCGCAACGAGCACAATGGCAACGATCGCACCATCCCGGCCGAGATCCTGGTCAACCAGGAATTCGAGGACATGCCGACACTCGCCGAGGCCCTGTCGAAACAGGCCGGCCACCGAGTGCGGTTAAGCGCAAAAGTACGCGGCGAGCGGGCGCGGCGCATCGAGATGGCGCAGAGCAATGCGCAACTGGCCCTGCGCCAGCACCTGAGCAGTCGCGCCAGCCTGCTGGCGCGTTTCGAGGCACTGCAGGACGCGCTGCAACTCGACAGCACGCCGCAGCGCATCGAGTGTTTTGATATCAGCCACACCATGGGCGAGGCGACCGTCGCCTCGTGTGTCGTGTTCGAGCAGGACGGCCCGCTCAAGGCCGACTACCGGCGTTACAACATCACCGACATCACGCCCGGCGATGACTTTGCCGCGATGCGCCAGGCGCTGTTGCGCCGCTACACCCGGCTCAAGCAGGGCGAGGGCAAGCTGCCCGACGTACTGCTGATCGACGGTGGCAAGGGTCAGCTCGCGCAGGCCGCCGAGGTGTTGCAGGAATTGCAGATTGGCGGCTTCACCGTGATCGGCGTGGCCAAGGGGCGGGCGCGCAAACCCGGCGAGGAAACACTGTTCTTGTTAGGCAAGCCGGCGCCTTTTATACTGCCAGCAGACGCCAAGGCCCTGCACCTGATCCAACACGTGCGCGACGAGGCGCACCGCTTTGCCATCACCGGCCACCGGCAGCGGCGCGCGAAAACGCGCAAACGCTCGATACTCGAGGATATCCCGGGGCTGGGGCCGAAGCGTCGTCAGCTATTGCTGAAGCAATTCGGCGGCCTGCAGCAACTCGGGCGGGCCGGCGTCGAGGACCTGGCGCGTGTCTCCGGCATCAGCCGGGCACTGGCACAACGGATTTACGACACATTTCACGACACGGACAATAGCTAGACGGGAAGCACATGCGCTGGAACATTCCGAATATTCTCACTGGCCTGCGGATTGGCCTGATCCCGGTGTTTGTGCTGGTCTTTTACCTGCCGTTCCGCTGGTCGAACGAGGTCAGCACGCTGTTGTTCGCGCTGGCGGCCGTTACCGACTGGTTTGACGGCTACCTGGCCCGCCGCCTCGGCGAAATGACCCGGTTTGGCGCGTTTCTCGACCCGGTGGCCGACAAGCTGATCGTCGCCGCGGCGCTGGTCATGCTCGTGCAGGCCGATCCGGGCGCCTGGCTCGTGATCCCGGCGATCATCATCATCAGCCGGGAAATCGCGATCTCGGCGCTGCGCGAGTGGATGGCGGAGATCGGCGAGCGCGCCCAGGTCGCGGTGTCAAACATCGGCAAATTCAAGACCACGACGCAGATGGTCGCCTTGCTGCTCATGCTGTACCGCGACCCGATTGCCGGGCTGCCCATTTACACGTTGGGCCTGATATTGCTGTATATCGCGGCGGCGCTGACCGTCTGGTCAGCCCTGATCTACCTGCGCGCGGCCTGGCCGGCACTGTCCGCGGAGGAGTCAGGGCCTGATGATGCTTGACACGCGGGGCCGCATCACTACAATACACGCCTCCTCAAGCGGGAATAGCTCAGCTGGTAGAGCACAACCTTGCCAAGGTTGGGGTCGCGAGTTCGAATCTCGTTTCCCGCTCCAAAACACATAGTGGGGACAGATGTGGTGTCTGTCCCCATTTTCGTATTATGGCTGGGTGGCAGAGTGGTTATGCAGCGGACTGCAACTCCGTGTACGCCGGTTCGATTCCGACCCCAGCCTCCATTTTGCCCCGACCCGGTACGGGTGAGGTTGCCCTGACCTATCGGAGATAGGTAGGGTACTCATAATGAACGCTGAAAGCGTTCTTTGAGACAGCACAACTGACCCATAGAAGCCTTTCAGGCTTCATCATGTGTACCCAGAGGGCAACCCGCAGGGTTCTGTGAGCCTCG
>JASFME010000086.1:0-8975 GCA_050117725.1 Granulosicoccaceae bacterium
GGCGGATTGCACGCGACGCTTGTGCAGGCGGCCAAGTTTGTCGAGACCGCCCAGGATATTATCGGCGACATCAAGACTCGCTTCGAGGCTGGCGGTCTGTGACAGGTCCAGCAGCACCGACGCCAGCAGGTCATCCTTGTCGTCCAGTCTGACACCGCCAATCAGATCTGACTTGTTTTCACTTTCCGCCAGCCAGCGGGCTGCTTCACTCGTCGCGCCACGGCGCGACAGTGTGTATACGGAGGACCCGCGCGCTCTCGGGTTATGGAAGGCATCGGCATGGATAGAAATAAAAATATCTGCCTGTTGCTTGCGTGCCCTCTCGATGCGGCCACGCAGACTGATGTAGTAATCACCGTCGCGGATCATGACCGGCTTCATGCCCGGTTCCCTGGCGACAAGCTGTTTGAGCCGGCGGGCGATCGCGAGCACCACATCCTTCTCCCGCGTGCCGCGATAACCTCGCGCACCGGGATCCTCCCCGCCATGCCCGGCATCAATCGCAACGACGATATCGCGCAGTTTGTCGGGCCGCTTGTCAACATGCGCGGTAACTGTCTTCTTGCCTGGCTTGTGCTGCAGATCGATGACCAGGCGGTGCCCGTGCTCACCGTAAGGCTTGAGGGCAAAACTTTTCGGCCGCAGTGGCCGGGAGGCATCGAGCACGATGCGCAGGTCACTGTCATTACGGGTCGCGTAGCGGATGCCCTTGATCGGCGCTGATTTATCCAGCTCCGGCAGCTTGTTCCGCAGCTTCGTATCCGCAAGGTCCACGACAATGCGATCCGGGTTCTTCAGGGTAAACAGGGAATGCTGGACTGGCCCGTCGAGGTCGAAAACCAGCCGGGTGTTGTCAGGGGCGGGCCACATACGCAGGCCCTGGATATGCGTTTCTGCCTGTAACAGGGGAGCAAAGACCATGGTCAGTACGACCAGCGTACCGAGCAGAGAAGTGCGCATTGTGTGCGTTCTGCGTCTCATGGCCAGCTATTATAACTCCCAAAAGATCGTTATGAAATAACTATATACAGAATGATCCTGGAAAACAACCTTAACAGATCACCGTAATTCAGGCCTGAGCCAGTGCCTCCAGCCAGGTCTCGCCGTGCACCGTGCCTGCCTCGAGCCTGAGTCGGCGCTCTGTGCCGGCATGCTCGAGATAAATATCGAGATCCGCGGCCGGTAGTGCCCCCTGCGCGCACTCGGGCCATTCGACCAGACACAGGCTGTCCGGCGCGAAGTACTCGCGCGCACCGAGCATCTCGAGTTCATCCGGATCAGCCAGGCGATACAGGTCAAAGTGGTAAACCTTATAGTTATCAAAAATATAGGGCTCCACCAGGGTAAAGGTCGGGCTTTTTACCGCGCCCTCGTGACCGAGGGCCTGGATCAGACCGCGGATACACGTGGTCTTGCCCGTGCCGAGTTCGCCATGGAAGTAAATCGTGCCGCGCCCGGCCGTCAGGCGCGCCAGTTCGGCGCCGAGGGCCGTCATGGCCGCGCTGTCGCGAATCGTCAACTGCATCAGACTCGACCGGTCGGGTTGGCACCGGCCCGCAGCCATGGCATGACATCCGAGGCCAGCATGCCCCGTTCTCCCTCGCTGCGGGCCGCATCATCCGCGGCCTCGGCATGCAGGCAGACACCGAGCCGGGCCGCGACCGACAGCCGTCGCTCCAGTTCGCCACCGTCTTGTTTCAGCATCTGGGCCAGCAGGCCCGCAATAACGCCGGTCAACACATCGCCCATACCACCACTCGCCATGCCCGGATTGCCGGCCGCGCACACACCGACCGGCTGTCCGGCACTGTATACCAGGCTGCCGGCGCCTTTCAGCACGACGCAGCCGCCGAAACGGGAGCCCAGTTCGCGCACGGCAGCGAAGCGATCGGCCTCGATCTCGGCGCTGCTACATCCGAGCAGCCGCCCAGCCTCGCCCGGGTGCGGGGTCAGCACCCAGTCTTCACGTTTAACCGGCTCGCGGGCCAGCAGATTCAGCGCATCGGCATCGAGTACGAGCGGCTTGCCACTGTCCAGGGCCGCGCCAAACATGGTTTTGCCCCAGTCGCCCTGGCCGAGACCGGGACCGATGGCGAGCACGTTCGCCTTACCCCACAGGCCACGCAGCTCGCGAGCGCTTTCCACGCCATGCGCCATGAGTTCCGGGCGTGCCTGGCTGACCAGACCCGCATGCGCGGCGCGGGTCGCGACACTGACCAGGCCGGCCCCGACGCGTAACGCAGCCTCGCCGGCCAGTCGCACCGCGCCACTCATGCCCTGCTCGCCACCGATGACGAGCACATGGCCAAATTGCCCCTTATGCGCCGAGCGCGCGCGTGGTGCCAGCCGGTGTGCAAACGCCGCCATATCCAGCAACGAGGCCTGTGGCCGGATCTGCATGAGCACCTGCGGCGGCACGCGCAGGTCGTTGTAATGCACCTCGCCGCAATAATGCGGGCCCTGCCCGGTAAACAGCCCCTGCTTCAGGCCGATAAAGGTCATGGTCAGGTTGGCCTGCGCCGCGATGCCGAGCGCACAGCCGGTATCGGCGTGCAGGCCGGAGGGGATATCCAGGGCAATGGTCCCCGCACCACTGCGGTTCATCGCGTTAATCGCATCCCGCCAGATACCGCTGACCTCACCGGTCAGGCCGGTGCCAAGCAGGGCATCGACAACGATCTCGGCACCACCCAGGTCGGTCCCGGCAGTAAAGCTTTCGATGTCACGACCCGTGGCGCGAAAACGCTCGGCCATGGCACGTGCATCGCCCCGGAGACGGCTGCCATCACCGACCTGGAATACACGCACCTCGAGCCCGGCTTCGTGGCACAACCTCGCCACGACAAAGCCGTCACCGCCGTTGTTACCCGTGCCACACATGACCACGACGCGATGCGCTCTGGGCCAGCGCCGCCGTATCAGCTCGAAGGCGGCACGCCCGGCGCGCCGCATGAGTTCCTCACCGGGGAGCGAAAACTCCTCGATTGCAATCCGATCGAGTTCACGAACCTCGGCGGCACGGTACAATGCATGTGGAAAGACAGACATAGACAACATCATAGCATCGCGCGGAGTAAAGCCGTTATTCAACATGACCGGGCAGTCCACAACACAACATGACCCGGCACAGCTGGAACAACTTGCTGTGCAGATAAAGCAATGGAGCAGCGAACTCGGCTTTCAACAGCTCGGGATCACGAATACCGATCTTGCGCAGGATGAAGCCTGGTTATTGCAATGGCTGGATGCCGGCATGCACGGCGAGATGGACTACATGGCACGGCATGGCACGAAACGCTCGCGGCCAGCTGACTTGTTACCCGGTACGGTGCGCGTAATCTCGGTACGCATGGATTACCAGCCGCAGCCGAGTGCTGCCCCGCAGGAGGTACTCGATGATACGACACTCGCATACGTGTCACGTTACGCGCTTGGCCGTGACTATCACAAGCTCATGCGCAACCGTTTGCAGAAACTCGCGGACCGCATCAGCAAGGCCATCGGTCCGTTTGGTTACCGCGCCTTTGTCGACTCGGCCCCCGTCCTCGAGAAGGCACTCGCGCAGAAAGCCGGGCTGGGCTGGATTGGCAAACATACCAACCTGATCAGTGAAGACACCGGCTCGTGGTTTTTCCTCGGCGAGATCTACACCGACCTGCCGCTGCCGCAAGATAGCGCGGCCAGCGAACATTGCGGCACGTGCACGGCCTGCATCGAGGCCTGCCCGACACGCGCCATTGTCGCGCCGTATAAAGTCGATGCGCGCTTGTGTATTTCCTACCTGACGATTGAACTGCGCGGCGCGATACCCGTCGAACTGCGCCCGTTGCTGGGTAACCGCATCTATGGTTGTGATGACTGCCAGCTGGTCTGCCCGTGGAACCGGTTTGCCACGCCCACACAGGAAACCGACTTCCTGCCGCGCCACGAACTCGATGCCCCGACCCTCATCGAGCTGTTCAGCTGGGATGAGACAACCTTTCTCAATCGCACAGCTGGCAGTGCGATTCGTCGCATTGGTCACGAATGCTGGCTGCGCAATATCGCCGTTGCGCTGGGCAATGCACCGACCTCAAGTGCGGTCATCGACAGCCTGCAGGCCCGTGTCGAGCATCCTTCTGCGCTCGTACGTGAACATGTCAGCTGGGCGTTGGCACAACACGCCCGCTAATCATTAGTTCCACTGCCCACCGAGCACTTTTTGAGCCTGCTTGTGGCCGAGCTGCGCCGCGCGCCGCCACCAGACACGCGCTTTCTTGCTGTTGCGACTGACACCTGTGCCATTGTGATAGGACACGCCGAGATTGAACATGGCCTGGGTCTCGCCCTGCACGGCGGCCAGTTCATACCAGTGCACAGCCCGCTTCGGGTCCTGAAGCACGCCCTTGCCAAAGGTATAGGCCAACGCGAGATTCAGCTGCGCATCAGAGTTCCCCTGTTTGGCCGCCTTGCGATACCAGCGCACGGCGGCGGCCGGGTCCTTGTCCACCCCCCGGCCCGCCTGGTGTGCCAGCCCCATTACATTCTGTCCCCAGGCATTACCGGCTCTTGCCGCTTCCTGAATCAGCGCCATCCCCCTGCTTTCATCTTTTTCAACACCCTCACCATAAAAATGCAACAGGCCCTCGGCCACCTTGCCATCGAGTTCGCCGGCGGCAACCGCCTTTTGATACCAGCTAACGGCGCGGTCGGTATCCTTGTCCAGGTCATCGCCATCACGATACATGTTGCCAAGTTCGATCATGCCGTGCGTATAACCCGCCTGGATGGCTTTCTCGAACCACTGCACGGCCTCCTCATTGTCCTTTGCCACCCCGCGACCCCATACATGCATGAGACCGGTAGCCCATATGCATTGCGGATGGCCACTGTCAGCGCACTGCCGCATTAACTGGTAGGCCTGTTCATTATTACCTTCCCAGTTTGCCGCAAGCGCCTGTTCATATATTTTCTGGTCTTCATGCTCCAGAAAATACATTTTGATTTTTGGCCGTTGCGGCAGGGCAAGAAACTTTTCTTCGGCACGATCCAGTCTTTCTTCTATCCTGGCTCGCTGGTTTTGCCAGAACTGCTGGAAATCAACCGTGTTTCCCTGCACCGTTATCGTGCTGGTGTTCTGATCTCCCAGTTCCATGGCTCGCCTGTAGTCAAGAATGGCTTTTTTATAATTCTTCGTGAACTCGAATACTGTGCCCCTGCCAAAGTAGTGCGAATATTCATCAGCATCGAATTCGATGGCCCGGTCAAAATCACCGAGCGCCAGCCTGGCGAATTTTTCGCCTTTTGCATCATTACCATTTTCTTCCGCTTCGAGCCGAAGATAGTTGTAGGCAGTCGCACGCGCGGCATACAAGGCAGCCATTTGTTCGTTGTTCAGTCCACCATCATCAATTGCCTGGCCACATACCAGCACCGTTTTCTGATAATGATCGTTCTGCAGAGCACTGACACATTCGCGATAGTCAGTCGTGCCCGACCACGCCATGTTATAGAATAAAAGTGTAATAAATATGACCAACCCTGAACCGAAGCGCCCGTTCTTATTCATTCACCTGTACTCCAACAAAATGCCAACTGGCTGGTATGCCCAGAAAAGGCTACGATTAAATAACAATATATCGAGAATAGCAGATGCATCTTCAACAAAGAATCTTCCGGGGGCTTTTAATATTCGTATTACTGGTAAACGGTCTGCCCGTACATGCCGGTCAACAGGCCTTCTTCAGCGCCTTGCGTCAGTACATGCAACTATCTGAAGAGGGCCGCTACGAAGAGGCACTGCGACCGGCGCAACGCGCCCTGGATCTGGTAAAACGCGCAAATGGCCCAGACGACCCCCTAACGGCCAAGGTCATGTCTGACCTCGCCGCTTTTTATTTCCAGCTTGGTCGCTATGATGAGTGCCTGCTGTTGCAGAAACAGGCAGCTACTATCCTGCTCAATACTGATTCACCTGACCCACATCTCCACTACCAGCGCGCCACGATTCTGAATAATCTCGGTAAAACCCATCGTCGCCTGGAACAGTTTGAACTGGCCAGAAAATTATTCCGGCATGCCCTGGAAAAGAGCGAACAGATCCAAACCCTCGAGGCAATTCCCGATGCACGTGGCAACGTGCAACTCGCGAGTCTCAATGGCCTTGCCACACTTGCACTTTCAGAAGGTCAATACAATACTTCTGCAGACTACGCCGAACAGGCTACGCAAGTTGGTGAAAGCCTCGCCCGGCCGGATATGAGGCTGTTGGCAAATGCACACAATAACCTGGGAGCCGCACTGCTCAGCGCTGGCAAACTGGTTCAGGCCGAAGCACCTTTACGCAAGGGCCTGGAAATAAACGAGCAGTTCCTCAGGCCCGGGCACCCGTTGCTGGCACCAATGCTGAACAACCTCGGCAATCTCTACCAGAACCTTGAGCGCTATGACGATGCTTCTGCATATCTGGAACGATCCATTCGCATCCAGGAACAAAGTCTTGGCGCACAACACCCGGATATTGCCACCGCGCTGAACAACCTGGGTGATATCTATCGTCTCGCCAGGCAATATGACAGGGCTGAACAGGCATTCCAGCGTGTCCTCGACATATACACCAGTACGCTTGGCAAGAGCCATTCCTATGTCGGCCGCACTCTGAATAACCTTGCTGTCGTCTACAGTGATCAGGGTCATAGCAGCAAATCACTTGAGTACCACGAACGTGCACTGAAGATAGAGGCAGCAGCACTGGGCGACAGCCACCCATCGGTACTCCTGTCCATGAAGAATGTGGCCACCAGTTACAGCGATCTTGGCCGACATGCGGAAGCAGACGATATGTACGCCAGGGTGCTGCAAGGCTATGAAAATGCCTATGGCGATGAACACCCCTTTATTATGCTGGCCTTGCGTGATCATGCTGAATCGAAGCGTTTGC
Organism: Granulosicoccaceae bacterium; assembly: GCA_050117725.1. Lineage (GTDB taxonomy): Bacteria > Pseudomonadota > Gammaproteobacteria > AKS1 > AKS1 > JASFJH01. The sequence continues at coordinate 6,920 of JASFME010000086.1, forward strand.
GTAACAAAAGCGATGAAGCACTGGCATTGCTGCGGCGTGCGACACATATATATCAAAGCACGGCCACACTGCTTAACCAGGATAACGACAAGGAAAGCCTCCGACGACAAAAAGAATTGCGGCCTGTTTTTATCAGCCACCTGGGTGCAATTTCCGACGTTATCGCTAAACGACATGCTGATAACAGTTCGCTGATCCCGGAGTCATTCGAGGTCGGACAACTCGCTCATGCCAGCTCAACTGCAGCAGCTGTCGCACAAATGGCAGTACGCTATGGTGCAGATGATTCTGCACTTGGCAAGCTGGTGCGTGAACAACAGGAAACCAATAAACAATGGCAACAGCTAAATGAGCGCTACACGGAAATTCTAAAGACTCCCGCAGATGAACGGGATGATGCATTAGCAAACAAACTCCGCAAAGAACTCCAGATGTCAGGTCAACGCATACGCGCTATCGGTGCTCGCATCCAGCAGGATTTTCCCGGTTATGCGGAACTGACCTCACCACGCCCTGTAGCACTGGCCGAGTTTCAAAACCTGCTCAAGACTGACGATGCCCTGGTCTCCTATGTCATAGGCAATCAGCATAGTTATGTCTGGGTGATCACGCGCAGCCAGGCGGCCATGTACAGGCTCGATATTAATCGCCGCGGGATTGAAAGTGCGGTGACAACACTGCGCGATGCAGTTGACCCCTACTCGCCGTCCGGCATCGGCAATTTCGATCACAGGCTGGCGCATGACCTGTATCAGCGCATTTTCCTGCCCGTCGAGCAACATCTCGACGGAATCAGACATGTGTTTGTTGTTGCCGACGGTGCATTGCAAAGTCTGCCCCCGGCGTTGCTGGTTTCGGCCAAACCGGTTGACGGCCAGCCACCAGCCTGGTTAATAAAAAACTATGCTTTCACCGTCCTGCCGTCTGCCTCGACACTCAAGGCCCTGAAGCGCTTTGCTGGCAAGTCCCATGCGGCAAAACCGTTTTCGGGGATCGGTGACCCGCTATTAAACGGGCACCCCGGTGCCCATCGCGGTGCAAAACTGCCAGCCATGTTCGATGAACGTGGAATCGCCGATGTCGATACAGTGCGCACACTGGCACCCTTGCCCGAAACCGCGAATGAACTGAAAACCATGGCGACCATCCTCGGCGCCGGTAATGAGGAACTGCGCCTGCGCAAGCAGGCAACCGAGAGCCGTATCAAGCAAGCTGACCTGTCTGCCTACAGGGTGCTGGCGTTCGCAACGCATGGCCTGGTTGCCGGCGACCTTGAGCAGATACAGGAACCTGCCCTCGTGTTGACGCCACCCGCTTCGGGTACGCGCGCAGATGACGGCCTGTTGACCGCCAGCGAAATCGCCCGCCTCAATCTGAATGCCGATCTTGTGATCCTTTCCGCCTGTAATACTGCTGCCACTGACGGATCACCCGGGGCTGACGGCCTGTCGGGGCTGACAAAGGCCTTTATCTATGCCGGTAGCCGCTCCCTCCTCGTCTCGCACTGGCCAGTTGCCTCTGAACCGACCGTGCAGCTGACGACAGGGCTGCTGCAATCGGCGAAATCCAGCGGGTTACGCGACAATGCCGAGGCTCTGCGCCAATCCATGCTGCATCTCATGGCCAGACCAGGTTATGAACACCCCGTTTTCTGGGCACCGTTTGTTATGGTCGGGCAATCCAGGAGGTAATGTGCGTTACTTCGCTGTTCTGCTGCGAGCCCAAGCAGGCCGTGCGCTGCACGACCTTTCACACGGCTACCTGTGTGCAAAACACGCACACAGACTAAGCCATTGATTTGCAATACACCGGCTCCGTCCTTACTATATTAGCTCGTACTGATATTTTACAGGACAGACTCATGCCAGTTGATTTGGATAAAGACAGTTTCCGCGAGACCGTGGAAAACAATGACATCGTCATCGTCGACTTCTGGGCCCCATGGTGTGGCCCATGCCAGGGTTTTGCACCGGTCTATGAAAAGGTCGCCGGGGACTACCCGGATATCACCTTTGCCAAGGTCAATACCGAGGAACAACAGGAAATTGCCGCAAGC
>JASFME010000087.1:0-8689 GCA_050117725.1 Granulosicoccaceae bacterium
CAATGCCGGCAAGAGCTTTGCAAAGTTCGATGCGAACGACCAGCTCGTGCGTCCCACCGGCTACCGCGAGTGGATCTACATCGGCGCACCGCTCACGCCAAACGAATTGAACAATGGCAAGGCGGCGTTTCCCGAGTTTCACAATGTCTATATCGACCCGGTGAGCTGGGAACACTGGAAGCAGCACGGCGAGTTCCGCGAGGGCACAATCATCGTCAAGGAACTGGTTAGTGTCGGCGGCAAGACGTCGTCCAGCGGCAATGGCTACTTCATGGGCGAGTACATCGGCCTTGAGGCGGTCGTGAAAGACTCCAGCCGGTTCCCTGCCGCGGACAAGCACTGGGGCTTCTTCCGTTTTACCACCGAGGACCACAGCAAGTTGTTGCGCGCCAGCACCGTGCTGAAGTCCGAGTCCTGCGCGGCGTGCCACACGGCGAACGCGAAACAGGATGCCATCTTCACGCAGCACTACCCTGTGTTGCGCGCGGCGAAGGGCAGGGGTGAGCAGGGTGTCGGGGGTAAATAACGCAACCCGGCAGCCATGACGTCCCGCGATGCCCGGTGCATGAGCCAAGCAAACATGCGCCGGGCACCGCGTATTCTGTGCCGCCCATCGCTGCCGAAAAAAATCTTGTGACGGCCTTGTCCCCCCGGCTAGGATCGGGCCTATGACTTCCCCACGCACGATCCCCTTACCGGACGATATACAGGAATCCGCGACGCAGGAATGGCAGGCCTTTCTCGAGGCCTGCGCCGAAGCCTGCCTGGTATATAACGGCGATGACTGGCTGGCCGGCAAGTTACAGGCCGCGTTTGTCTGCAGCGAATTTGCCAGTACCCTGTGCCGGCGCGAGCCGGCGTTGTTGCTCGACCTGATCGACAGTGGCGATCTGTTCGTTGATTACCCGCCGCAGGAACTGATGCGGCGGCTGGCGGCACAGACCGCCGAACTGACCAACGAGCATGTGCTCATGCAGGTACTGCGTGAGTTCCGTTCCCGCGAGATGTTGCGCATCGTCTTGCGCGACCTGATTCGGTTCAGTGACCTGCAAATCACGATGCGAGAGTTGTCGTGGCTGGCCGAGGCCAGTATCGAATGCGCGCTCGGCGTGCTGAGTCGCCTGAACAAACCGCAATTCGGCCTGCCATACAACGGCCAGGGCAAACAGCAACACCTTGCCGTGCTCGGCATGGGCAAGCTCGGTGCCCACGAACTGAATGTCTCCTCGGATATCGATCTGATCTTTGTCTATGGTGAGGAAGGCCGTACCCGTGGTGGCCGCATGAAGCTCGACAACAGCGAGTATTTCACGCGACTCGGTCAGCGCCTGATTAGCGTGCTGGACCAGAACACGGCGGATGGTTTCGTGTTCCGCGTCGACATGCGCCTGCGCCCGTTCGGTGACAGCGGTCCACTCGCCATCAGCCTGGACGCGCTCGAGGATTATTACCAGACCCACGGCCGCGAGTGGGAGCGCTATGCCATGATCAAGGCGCGCGTCGTGGCAGGCGATCGCGATCTCGGCGATCAGATCATGGCGACGCTGAAACCTTTTATATTTCGTCGCTATCTCGATTACGGCAGTTTCGAATCACTGCGCGACATGAAACGCATGATCGCCCGCGAGGTCGCGCGCAAGGGCCTGCAAAACAACGTCAAGCTGGGCCCCGGCGGTATCCGCGAGATCGAGTTCATCGGCCAGGCCTTCCAGTTGATCCGTGGCGGCCGTGAACCGGCCCTGCAGATACGGCCGATCCTCAAGGTGCTCGATGAACTGCTGGCACAGGGATTGTTGCCGGAGTTTGTCGTCGCCGAATTGAAAAGCGCCTACGTCTTCCTGCGCGATACCGAGCATCGCATCCAGATGCGGCGTGACGAGCAGACGCACAACCTGCCACAGGATGAAGAGGAGCAATTCGCACTGGCCTTCAGCATGGGCGCAACAGACTGGCCGGCGTTTGTCGAACAACTCGAAAGCCACCGCGGCAATGTGCAGGGACATTTCGAGCAGGTCTTCGCCGAGCAACGCAGCGATGCAGCCACGGACGAGGTCGATCTCGTCTCGGTCTGGCAGGACAACCTGGATGCCGACGAGGCCTGCGCACAACTCGTGCAGGCCGGCTTCGACGATGGCGAAACCGCGATCCGCCGCATCCAGGCGCTGCGCGAGAGTTACGCCTGCCGCGCACTGAGCACGCAGGGGCGGGCACGCATGGATCGGCTCATGCCACTCATGCTCGGCGCGATCGGCCAGTTGACGAACAGCGATGAGGCGCTCGGCCGCGTCCTCAATGTCGTCGAGCGCATCGCGCAGCGTACCGCCTACCTGGCCCTGCTCGTGGAAAACCCGATGGTGCTGTCACAGCTGGTCAAGCTGTGCGGTGCGAGCCCGTGGATCACCGAATTTCTCGCGCAACATCCGCTGTTGCTCGACGAGTTACTCGATGCGCGCAGCCTGTATGCGCCGTTATCAAAGCGGGAGTTGCAGGAAGTGTTGCAGCGGCGCCTGGCCGGCGTCGATGCCGACGACCTGGAACGCAACATGGATGAATTGCGGCACTTCAAGCAGACCCAGGTGTTGCGTGTCGCCGCCGCTGATGTGAATGCCGACATGCCGCTCATGAAGGTCAGTGACTACCTGACCGACATCGCCGAGGTGGTGCTCGAACAGGCCCTGCAACTGGCCTGGCAATACATGGTGGCGCGCCATGGCCGGCCGCCGTGTGTGGCCGGCGGCGAGCAATGTGATACGGGTTTCGCCATCATCGGTTACGGCAAGCTCGGTGGCATCGAGCTTGGCTATGGTTCGGATCTTGATCTTGTGTTCCTGTACGTCGGCGATGACGAGGCCCGTACCGACGGCAAGAAGCCGCTCGATCTGCCCGTGTTCTACGCGCGGCTGGCGCAGCGCCTGACGCATATCCTCAACACCCAGACCCCGGCCGGTATCCTCTACGAAATTGACCTGCGGCTGCGGCCGGACGGTGCCGCCGGCCTGCTCGTCTCGCATGTCGATGCCTTCGCTGAATACCAGTCCGGCGCGGCCTGGACCTGGGAACACCAGGCCCTGGTGCGGGCACGTTTCATCACCGGCGACCCGCTCATCATGCAGCACTTCGCGCGAACCCGCGAACAGATCCTGGCCCGCAAACGCAGGCCGGACACGCTGCGCGAGGAGGTCAGCGAGATGCGCCGCCGCATGCGCGACGAGCTGGGCAGCCACGAGGCGGGTATGTTCGACCTGAAGCAGGACGCCGGTGGTATCGCCGACATCGAATTTCTGGTTCAATACGGGGTCTTGCGCTGGGCGGCACAAAGCCAGGAGTTGCTGTACTGGAGCGATAATATCCGCCTGCTCGACGCGCTGGTGACGAGCGGTCATCTTGACGCAGACGATGGCCGGTGCCTGGCGGATGCCTACCGCGCTTACCGCAGTGAAGTGCACCGGCTGACCCTGCTCGGCCAGCCGGCACGCGTCAGCGACACGTGTTTCAGCGCCGAACGCGCTGCCGTGATCAAGGTCTGGCAGCAGTATTTGCAGACTTGAGTTAACCAACTATTGAACAGGAAACGGAAGTGGCGACAAGCAGTATGACCATGGCAGATCGGGATGGCGTTATCTGGCTCGACGGGGAACTGGTTCCCTGGCGCGAGGCCAGGATCCACGTACTCACGCATACCTTGCATTACGGTATGGGTGTGTTCGAAGGCGTGCGCGCCTACAAGACCGACAAGGGTGCGGCGATCTTCCGTTTGCAGGCACACACCGATCGCCTGTTCCGTTCGGCGCATATCCTGAATATGCCGATGCCGTATGACAAGGATACGATCAATGCCGCGACGATTGCCTCGGTCAGGGAGAACCACCTCGATTCGGCCTACATCCGCCCGATGTGTTTTTACGGCTCGGAAGGCATGGGCCTGCGTGCCGATAATCTCAAGGTGCACGTCATGGTCGCGGCCTGGGAATGGGGCGCCTACCTCGGTGCCGAGAACATGGAAAAGGGCATCCGCGTGCGCACCTCGTCGTACACGCGCCACCACGTCAACATCACCATGTGCAAGGCCAAGGCCAACGGCAACTACATGAACTCGATGCTGGCCCTGCAGGAGGCACTCGCCTGCGGCGTGGATGAAGCGCTGCTGCTCGATAACGAGGGTTATGTCGCGGAAGGTTCCGGCGAGAACTTCTTCCTGCTGCGTGACGGTATCATGTATACACCTGAACTGACCTCGGCGCTCGATGGCATTACCCGCGGCACCATCATCCAGCTGGCGCACGAAAACGGTATCGAGGTACGGGAAAAACGTATCACGCGTGACGAAGTCTATTCTGCCGATGAGGCCTTCTTTACCGGTACCGCGGCAGAGGTCACACCGATCCGCGAACTCGATGGCCGCGCCATCGGCAGCGGCACACGTGGCCCGGTCACGGAACAACTGCAAACCATGTACTTTGATTACGTGCATGGCCGCCGCAATGATCACGACGAGTGGTTAACACGGCTTTAAAAAATCAATAACACGCAACCGGAGAATCACTTGAGCCGCTTTGTCAGCATGATCGGTTCGAGGGAGGAGGAATAGAAATGGCCAAAGCCAATACCGCCAATGTCCAGACACGTTACGAAGTCACGCGTGCCGACCTGCCACTGCATTGCCCGATGCCAGGTTCAAGCCTGTGGGATTCGCATCCGCGCGTGTTCCTGCCGATTGAAGACACGGGCAAGGCAAAGTGCCCGTATTGCGGCGCCGAATACGTGCTCAAGGACTGATATGCTGATCGCCCGGTGTCATGCCGGGCGGTTAACCGGTTTGCACACACACTCTTGAGTACACCTGCCACAGACACACCTGCTTCACGACGACTGCTTGTGGTCGGCCCGGCATGGGTCGGCGATATGGTCATGGCGCAAAGCCTGTTCATGACCCTGAAGCAGCAGGACCCGCAACGCCACATCGATGTCCTCGCACCGGGCTGGAGCCGGCCGCTGCTGGAACGCATGCCCGAGGTCAGTGAGGCGATCGACATGCCCCTGACGCATGGCGAGTTTGCCTTTGGCAGACGCCGCGCGCTGGGCAAGTCGCTGCGCGATCGCCATTACGAGCAGGCTATCGTCCTGCCGCGTTCCTGGAAGTCGGCGGTCGTGCCATTTTATGCAGGGATTCCGCAACGCACCGGCTACCATGGCGAGCAGCGTTTTATCCTGCTCAATGATCGGCGCCGGCTCGACAAGCAGGCCCTGCCGATGACCGTGCAGCGCTTCAATGCACTTGCCTGTGAGCAGCAGCCATCCACGCCGCCACCTGTCCCGCAGCCACGCCTTGTAGTCAGCGAGCAGGGAGTGCAGGCCGCCCTCGGGTCACAGGGCCTGTTGCGCGACAGGCCAATCCTCGTATTGTGCCCGGGCGCCGAGTATGGCCCGGCCAAGCGCTGGCCGGAACAGCATTACGCGGTCGTCGCCAACGATCGGCTCGACGCGGGCTGGCAGGTCTGGTTGATGGGCTCGAACAAGGACGCCGCTGTCACGGCGAGCATTAATGATTTGACGCAAAACCGCTGCGTCGATCTCGCCGGGCGCACCTCGCTGGGCGAGGCCATCGATCTCATGTCGCTGGCAGCGTGCGTGGTCAGCAACGACTCGGGTCTCATGCATGTCGCGGCCAGCCTCGACCGGCCGCTGGTGGCCGTGTACGGTTCCTCTGATCCGGGCTTTACCCCGCCCCTGCATCCGCAGGCGAAGATCGAACGGCTCGGCCTCGAGTGCAGCCCGTGTTTCAAACGCGAATGTCCGCTTGGCCACACGAAGTGCCTCGTCGATCTGTCGCCGCAGCGGATCCTGGCCGCGATAGGTTCCCTGCTATGAGCGGGCCGCGTTTTTGCCTGTTGCGGCTGTCCGCGCTCGGTGATGTGTGCCTGTGCGTGCCGGTCGTGCGCACCTTGCAGCAGGCCTTTCCCGATGCGCGGATCAGCTGGGTGATCAGTCGCCCGGCCCATGAACTGGTCGAGGGGCTCGACGGTGTCGAGTTCATTGTGATCGACAAGCCGCGGTCATTGCGTGACTACCTGCAGGTGTACCGGCAATTACGCGATCGCCGTTTCGATGTGCTGCTCGCCATGCAGGCCAGCCTGCGTGCCAACCTGATCTACAGCCTGATCAAGGCGCCGGTGAAGATCGGCTTTGACAAAACGCGCGCACGCGACGCGCAGGCCCTGTTCACCAACCGGCAAATTGCTTTTGCCCGTGAACACCTGCTCGACAGTTTCCTGCGCTTTGCCGCCGAGGCCGGCGCGACGCAAGCGGTCATCGACTGGTCGATACCTATCGGCCAGGCCGATAGGGACTGGGCCGCACGGCAGGTGGAAGCGCAACGCCGCCTGCTGGTTGTGAATGCCTGTGCCAGCAAGGCAGAACGCGACTGGCCGGTAGAGCGTTTCGTTGCGGTCATGCAGTATGCCCGTGAGCGATACAACATCGATATCGTGCTGACCGGCGGGCCGTCGGCGCAGGAACGTGCGGTGGCGGCAAAACTGTGCGCAGCCGTGCCCGACGCTATCAACCTGGTCGGCCAGACCGGCATGAAGCAGTTGCTCGCCCTGCTCGAACGCGCCGATGCGTTGCTTGCGCCCGATACCGGGCCGGTACACCTGGCGCGTGCCGTGAATACGCCCGTGATCGGTCTGTACGCGGTGGCCCCGGCATGGCTGACCGGGCCGTATGAGGCACAGCAGCATTGTGTCGATCATTATGATGATGCGGTGCGCGAGATCCTCGGCAAACAGCCCGAACAGGTTGCCTGGAAGACGCGCGTGCATGACCCGCGTGCCATGCAGATGATCACGGTCGATGAAGTGAAGGCGCAACTCGATAATGTGTTGGCGGAGGCGGGATGAGATTTGCCTGCGTCATGTTCAAGTATTTTCCCTACGGCGGTCTGCAGCGCGACTTCATGCGCATGGCCCGGCAGATCATGGCGCGCGGTGACAGCGTCGATGTCTATACACTCGAGTGGCAAGGAGAGGTGCCACTTGGTATGCAGGTGCATATCATCGAGGCCAGGGCGCTGACCAATCACGGCAAGTACGAAAAATTTTACGAGGCATTACAACAACGCCTGGCGGCGCAACACTATGACTGTGTGATCGGTTACAACAAGTTGCCCGGGCTGGATGTGTATTACGCCGCCGATCCCTGTTACGAGGCACGCGTGCGCCGCCTGCGCAGCAAGTGGTATCGGCTGACACGGCGCTACAAGCATTTTGCCGGTTACGAGTGCGCCGTGTTTGCACCGCACAGCGACACCGAGATCCTGCTTATCGCCGAGGCCGAGCGCGACAACTTCATGCGCTATTACCACACACCCGCACAACGCCTGCACATGCTGCCGCCGGGGATCCAGCGCGACCGCCTGCGTGGTGACGACTATGCCCGGCAACGCGCCGATTTCCGCCGCGAGTTCGGCCTGGCCGACGATGAACGACTCGTGCTCATGGTCGGCTCGGGTTTCCGCACCAAGGGTCTCGACCGCACGCTCGCAGCACTGGCCGCCTTGCCGGCGCCGCTGCGGCAGCGCACGCGCCTGATCGTGATCGGCAAGGACAATATCAAGCCGTTCGTGCGTATGGCGACGAAACTCGGCATCAACGATCGCATGCAGTTTTTTGCCGGCCGCGACGACATCCCGCGTTTCCTGTTCGGTGCCGATCTGTTGATCCACCCGGCCTACAGCGAAAACACCGGCACCGTGCTGCTCGAGGCTCTCGCCGCCGGCCTGGCCGTGCTGACCACGGATGTGTGCGGTTACGCGCACTATATTACCGAGGCGCACGGGGGCAAGGTCCTGTCATCACCGTTTTCGCAAGCGGCATTGAACACGGCCCTGTCAGAACTGTTAAGCGATGATGCGCATCGTGCCGAGCTGGCAGAGCACGGTCATGCCTGGGCAGCACAGGCCGACATCTATGATCTGCACACGCACGCCGTGGAGATCATTTACACTGTTGCCAGACGTCGGGCCGGGGGCAGTGCATGATCGAGATCGCCGAAGAATTGTTGCCATGTGTAGCGGGCGAGCAGGCCTTCGATCAGCTCATGCACATGCACGGTGAGATCTTCCGCGAACTGCCAACCGAAGGGCGGCGTACGCTGCGCTTTAGCTGTCAGGGGCGCAGCTACTTTATCAAGATCCACCGCGGCGTCGGCTGGCGCGAGATCTTCAAGAATCTTTTTTCCCTGCGCCTGCCCGTGATCAGCGCACGCAACGAATGGCGCGCCATCGAACGCCTCGAGCAACTCGGCATCCCGACCACGCCGCTCGTGGCGCGTGGCGCCCGCGGCATCAATCCGGCGCGGCGTGAATCGTTTGTCGTGACGCGTGATCTTGGCGCGACCATCAGCCTTGAAGACCTGACCGCGAACTGGTCAGAACAATCCCCGCCAGTGGCTTTCAAACGTGCGCTTATCGACGAGGTGGCACGCATCGCGCGCCTCATGCACGACCACGGCATGAACCACCGTGATTTCTATTTATGTCATTTCCTGCTCGATCAGCACGAAGGCTGGTCGATGCAACAACCAACGCTGTACCTGATTGACCTGCACCGCGTGCAGATGCGTCGGCGCGTGCCACGGCGCTGGCTGGTCAAGGATCTCGGCGGTCTGTATTTTTCGGCGCTTGATGCCGGTC
>JASFME010000088.1:0-8586 GCA_050117725.1 Granulosicoccaceae bacterium
GCAGGGCAGCTTCCATGCCGAGCAGGCGATTGCCTATGGCACGCAACTGGTCGGCGGTGTGACGCCGGGCAAGGGCGGCCAGACGCACCTCGAACGGCCGGTATTCAACACGGTACGCGAGGCGGTACGCGAGACCGGCGCGAACGCGACCATGATTTACGTGCCGGCGTCATTTGCCGCCGATGCCATCCTCGAGGCCGCCGATGCCGGTATCGAAGTGATTGCCTGTATTACCGAGGGTATCCCGGTGCTTGATATGCTCAAGGTCAAGGCTGCACTGGCACATTATGATGCCCGCCTGATTGGCCCGAATTGCCCGGGCATTATCACGCCGGGCGAGTGCAAGATTGGCATCATGCCCGGTTTCATCCACCAGCCAGGCAAGATCGGTATCGTGTCGCGTTCCGGTACGCTCACGTATGAAGCCGTGCACCAGACGACGCAAAACGGTCTCGGCCAGAGTACCTGTATCGGTATCGGCGGTGACCCGATTCACGGCATGGACTTCGTCGACTGCCTGGCGCATTTCGAAACCGATCCGCAGACGCAGGGCATCGTCATGGTCGGCGAGATTGGCGGCACGGCAGAAGAAGCCGCCGCCGAATTCATCAAGAGCCATGTGAGCAAACCGGTGGTGGCCTATATTGCCGGTGTCACGGCACCGCCGGGCAAACGTATGGGCCATGCCGGGGCGATCATCGCCGGTGGCAAGGGCACGGCGGCGGAAAAATTCGCTGCGCTCGAGGCAGCCGGGGTCGGTATTGCGCGTTCGCCGGCCGACATCGGTGCACGCATGCTTGAAGTGATGAACACATAAACCTGCTCAGCCCGGGAGGGAAACATGGCAGACCGTCTCCGTATCGTCATGGCCCAGTTGGATTTGCTCGTCGGTGATGTCGAGGGCAATGTCGATCGTATCCTTGCCGCGACCGTGCGTGCCCGTGACGAGCTGGCCGCGGATGCGGTCGTGTTTCCCGAACTGTGCCTGACCGGTTACCCCCCGGAAGACCTGTTACTGCGCCCCGGCCTGATATTCGCGAGCCTGCACGGCCTGGAGCGCCTCAAGCGCGACATCCAGGGCATCGACGTGATCGTCGGTTACCCGCTGGAGGAAAGTGGTGGCCTGTATAACGCCGCCAGCCTGATTCGTGACGGGCAGATCATCACGACCTGTCACAAACAGCACCTGCCGAACTACAGCGTGTTCGACGAAATGCGTTACTTTGTTGCCGGGAAGCCTGCCGCCTGCATTGCCGATATCAAAGGCGTGCCGGTCGGTATCACGATCTGCGAGGATATCTGGTCGCCTGAACCGGTCGCGCAGGCAAAGGCTGCCGGTGCGCAGTTGGTCGTGAACCTGAATGCCTCGCCCTATCATCTGCAAAAGCGTGGCGAACGTGAGGCCGTGGTCGGTGAGCGGGCGCGTGACAACAACCTCCCCGTCATCTACGTGAACCTCGTCGGTGGCCAGGACGAACTCGTGTTCGATGGAGGATCCTTCGTCGTGGATGCACAGGGCAAGGTGACCCAGCATGCCCCGGCCTGGCAGGAAGAACTGTACCCCGTGGAACTCGATGTGGCTGACACGGTGGTGCCGAAACCGGCCGCGATCGCGCCGGTCGAATCGGACGAGGCCAGCGCCTACGGTGCGCTCGTCACCGGCGTGCGCGATTACGTCAACAAGAACGGTTTTGCCGGCGTCGTGATCGGCCTGTCCGGCGGCATCGATTCGGCCCTGACGCTGGCCATTGCGGTCGATGCGATCGGCGCGGAGCGCGTCACCGGCATCTCCATGCCGTCACGTTATACCGCGGACATGAGTATCGAAGATGCGCGTCTCCAGGCAGAAAGACTGGGCGTTCCTTTCCATATCATCCCGATCGAGCACAACTTCAGCTCGTTTCTGGAAAGCCTGGCACCGTTGTTCGAGGGTCTGCCGGTCGATACCACGGAGGAGAATATCCAGGCGCGTTGTCGCGGTGTGATCCTCATGGCCGTGGCCAACAAGAAACGCAATATTGTATTGACCACGGGCAACAAGAGTGAAATGTCGGTCGGTTATGCGACCCTGTACGGTGATATGGCCGGTGGTTTTGATGTGCTCAAGGATGTCCCGAAATTGCTCGTGTACCGTATCGCCAGATATGTTAACCGCGATAAGGAAATTATCCCGCAACGTGTGATTGAACGGCCGCCGAGCGCCGAGCTGGCACCGGACCAGAAGGACATCGACAGTCTGCCGCCGTACGAGGTGCTCGATCCGATTCTTGAGATGTATGTCGAACAGGATCACTCGCTCGAAGAGATTGTTGCCGCCGGTTTTGAGCAGGACACGGTGGCACGGGTCATCCGCATGGTCGACCGCAATGAATACAAGCGTCGCCAGGCACCACCGGGCGTACGCATTACGCGAAGAGCCTTCGGCCGGGATCGGCGTTACCCGATTACTTCGGGTTACCGGAGCTCACGCTGTGACGGGCCGACCCGTCGCAAATAACAGGACTGCCGGAGGTGCACATTTGCCCGCAGATGGTTTACGCTAGCAATATAGCTGGGTGGAGAAGAGTATGAAAAAAGTAGAAGCAATCATAAAACCGTTCAAACTCGATGATGTCCGGGAAGCGCTTTCCGAGATTGGCATTACCGGCATGACGGCCATCGAGGTCAAGGGCTTCGGGCGGCAGAAAGGCCACACCGAACTCTACCGGGGTGCCGAATATGTCGTGGATTTCCTGCCCAAGGTCAAGCTCGAACTTGTGGTCGCCGAGGATCAGGTGGAGCGCTGTATCGAAACAATCACCGAGGCAGCCCGTACCGGCAAGATCGGTGATGGCAAGATATTTGTCACCGCGGTTGAACAGGTGGTGAGGATCCGTACCGGTGAGACTGGCCGCGACGCAATCTGATTAAACCGCCTGCGGTATAAAAAAACGCCGCGTTTGCGGCGTTTTTTTATGTTTATTGCGCGACCGGTATGGCCTCGATGCGGGCGATTTCCGGGTGGTCCGGGTAGTTCAGGCGCAGTACCCGCAGTGAATCGTCGGCCAGATCCTGCAGGCCGAGCAACCTGTAGGCTTTCGCCATAATGGCCAGCCCCTTCGGCACGGCGGTCGTGCGCTGGTAGTTCTCGACCACGTACTTGGCGCGGTTGGCCGCAGCAACGTAGGCATCACGGCGCATGTAGTAATTGGCCACATGGATCTCGTATTCGGCGAGGTTGTTGCGCAGGAAGATCATGCGTTGCCGCGCATCCTTGACGTACTTGCTCTGCGGGTAACGCTTGAGCAGGATGGTGAAATCATCAAACGAGGCACGTGCCGTGCCCGGATCACGCTGGGTCGGATCCTGCGGCAGGTATTTTGAGATCAGGTCACGGCCCGCATTGAAATTGACCAGCCCCTTCAGGTAATACATGTAATCAATGTTCGGGTGGCGCGGGTAGAGCTTGATGAAGCGATCCGCGGCAGCCAGGGCTGACTCCGGTTCGTCGTACTTGTAATAAGCGTAGGCAATTTCGATTTGCGCCTGCTGGGCGTACTTGCCGAAGGGATAGCGTGCCTCAAGAATTTCGTAATACTTGATCGCTTCTTCGTAGTCGCCTTCGCCCAGGGCTTTTTTCGCTTCGGCGTAGAATTTGCTCGCTGACCAGTCCTTGGTGACATCGATCTGTTCCGGGATCAGGGAGCAGCCGCTCAGCATGAAAGTTGCCAGCAGGCCGCTAAGTACAAGTTTGGCAAGGCCTTGAATGCGCATTGTGTTAGTGTATCCGGTTTATGCAGGTCACATATTGTGCGTCATTGTGCCCGAGAACTCAAAGACATGATGGAATCGCAGTCAATCGAGCTGAATATTCCCGACAGCCTGGCCGGACGGCGCCTGGACCAGGCGCTGGCCGGGTTGCTGCCGGACTTTTCCCGGGCACGTCTGCAACAGTGGATCAAGAATGGCCAGGTCCTTGTCGACGGCCAGCAGTGGCGGCCGAAAGATACCGTGCATGGCGGTGAACAGGTGACGGTGCTGGCCGAGTTCGAGGTGCAGACCGTCTGGCAGCCGCAGTCCATCCCGCTCGACATCGTCTATGAAGATGAGGCCATTATTGTCATCAACAAACCGGCCGGCATGGTCGTGCACCCGGCAGCCGGCAACCCGGATGGCACGCTGGTCAACGCACTGCTGCACTATGCGCCAGAGCTGGAGCAGGTCGCGCGTGGCGGTATTATCCACCGCCTCGACAAGGACACGAGCGGCCTGCTGGTCGTGGCGCGCACGCCGGTGGCACAGAAATACCTCGTCGAACATCTGCAGGCACGCGCCATGCACCGCGAATACGAGGCGATTGCGACAGGCGTGTTTACCGCCGGTGGCACGGTCGATGCACCGATTGCCCGGCATCCGCGTTCCCGTATGCGCATGGCGGTGGTGGCCGGTGGCAAGGAAGCGGTGACCCATTACCGCGTGATTGAACGCTTCCGTGCCCACACGCATATCCGTTGCCTGCTCGAAACCGGCCGTACCCACCAGATCCGGGTGCATATGGCACATATCCATCATGCCTTGCTCGGTGACCCGGTCTACGGTGGCCGCCTGAAATTGCCGCCACAGGCTGACGCGGCATTTGCCGAGGCGCTGCGCGCCTTCAAGCGCCAGGCACTGCATGCCGCACGGCTCGAACTTGACCACCCCCTGAGCGGCGAGCACATGAGCTGGCAGGCGGCGTTACCCGAAGACATGCAGCACTTGTTGCGCGTCCTGCGTGCCGATCGCGAGGCGCATGATGTCGAGTGAGCAACACCTTGCCAGTTGGCTGGCGGCAGACTGGCCGGCGCCGGCATGTGTGCGCGCCGGGATCACGACCCGGCAGGGAGGCGTGAGCCGGCCGCCGTATGACAGTTTCAACCTGGCCATGCATGTCGGCGATGCAGCCGGGGCGGTCGAGCAGAATCGACGTCTGTTTGCCAGGGCGCATAATTTGCCCGCCGAACCGTGCTGGCTGGAGCAGGTGCATGGCAGTCGCGTCATTGATGCCGCCCGGGCAAGCGGGGTGCCGCAGGCCGATGCGGCATTTACGACACAGGCCGCCGTCGTCTGTGCCGTGCTCACGGCCGACTGTTTGCCGGTCATGTTCTGTACACGGGAAGGACACGGCGTGGCGGCGGCCCACGCCGGGTGGCGTGGCCTCGCCGCTGGCGTGCTCGAAGCGACGCTCACTGCATTGTGCGAGGCAAGCGGCACGTCACCGTCAACACTGCTGGCCTGGCTCGGTCCGGCGATTGGCCCGCAGGCTTTCGAGGTGGGCGAGGAGGTGCGCGCGGCCTTTATGGCCATCGACCCGGCAAGTCGGGCCGCCTTTACCGGCAACCGCCCCGGCCATTACCTGGCAGATATGTATGCACTTGCCCGCTTACTGCTCGCCCGACAGGGAGTGACTGCGATCTATGGCGGTGGGCACTGCACGCTGAACGAGCCGCAGCGGTTTTATTCCTACCGCCGGGAGAAAATCACGGGGCGTATGGCGAGTTGTATCTGGATCGATGCTTGAACGCTATTACGCTATCCGCACGTACAGGTTTTCCGTTATGCTAGCCGGCTGTTAAAGACGGGGTTACCGCATGTCATTACTTGGCTTGATTATTATTTTCTCGCTGGTCGGCGGCCTGGCCAGCGTTATACTGGCCTCGACCTTCCTGTTGTTGCACGAAACATCACGTAGTCGCTTGATCCCGCACCTGGTCAGTTTCGCGATCGGCGCCCTGCTGGGTGCGGCGTTTCTCGCCCTGTTGCCGCATGCGTTGCTTGGCCCGGGCGTACGTGACCTGCATGACATTACCCTGACCGTATTGCTTGGCATCCTCGCATTTTTCCTGCTGGAAAAACTCGTGTTGTGGCGACATTGCCACCACAGTGAGTGTGAAGTGCACGGTGCCGAAGATGAACATGCCGGCACGCATGTCGCCAGCCATCATGCCCCGGCGGCCGGTACCTTGATCCTGATCGGTGACACGATGCATAACCTCGTCGATGGCGTGCTGATCGCGGCGGCGTTCCTGACCGATGAACACCTCGGTATTGTTACCGCGATCGCGGTGGCGACGCACGAGATCCCGCAGGAACTCGGCGACTTTTCCATCCTGCTGCACAGCGGTTACAGCCGGGCGCGGGCCTTGCTGTACAACATCCTGTCGAGTCTCGCCACGCTGATCGGTGCGGTGGCAGCGTATTACGCGATGAGCGATGTGCAGCACATCGTGCCGTACGTGTTGGCGATTGCCGCGGCAAGCTTTATCTATATCGCCGTGGCGGACCTGATCCCTGGCCTGCACGAACGCACCGCGGCGCGTGATTCGTTCAAGCAGATCGCATTGATCCTTGCCGGCGTAGTCGTGATTTATGTCGCGCACTCGACGCTGCACTGATGCAGAAATGATGAATGCAGAATGATGATTGATGATCGGTTGCGTTCATCAATCATCACCCAGCAATCATAAATCTGTATTTTTATGCCATACTCTTTTTTATAAAGAGGAGAGGGGCAGCATGAATGACATGGTCGCCTGCCGCGGCTGCGGCAAGGAAATTCACCGGACGGCATTACGCTGCCCGCAATGTGGCGCCGCGCAGTTACGCAAACGCTACAAGAGCAAGCTTGCTGCCGGTCTGCTCGCAATTTTCATTGGTGGTTTGGGCATTCATCGTTTTTATCTTGGCCAGTGGTGGGGGCTTTTTTACCTGCTGTTCTGGATCACCGGTATTCCCAGCCTCGTGTCGATTGTCGAGGGCATTGTGTTTCTTGCCACGAGCGATGAGTCCTGGGACAACAAGTATAATGACGGTGTTGCCGCAGGCGAGGGTGGCAGCGCTGCACTCGTTGTTGTGATCGCGGTGCTGGCCGGCTTCTTTATCGTCATCCCGGTTATCGGTATCCTGGCCGCGATTGCCATTCCTGCTTACCACGACTACACAGTGCGGGCGAAGGTGAATGAGGCAATAGCCGCCGGCATGACGGCACAGGCCTATGTAGAGGAATACACGGTTGAATACCAGGCATGGCCCCCTGCCGACGCGGCGGTTGATCTGGCTGTGCCCATAAATGGCCAGCCGGTGGCATCGGCCCGCATGCTGGCTGATGGCGTTGTCGAACTCACGCTGTTACACGGGCCCGCGCAGGTGGCAGACAAGACCATTCTGCTCGAGCCCGATATTGCAGAGGGTTTTTTCAGCTGGTCATGTACGGGTGGCACACTGGAGGCGCGTTACCGCCCGGCCCGTTGCCGCGCCCCCTGAATGTGGTAGGCTAGACGTCGCTTATAACAATAATAGCCCCAAGGAGGAACGTTCATGAACGAGACTGTTGCCGTCGCGGATTCGTCGGGTACCGCGAAAATTATTTATATCCTTTATCTTGTCAACATCATCATTCCGTTTACCGGGCTGGTTGGTGTGATCATGGCCTATGTTAATCAGGGTGAAGCCCCGGACTGGCTCAAGACCCATTATCGCTTCCAGATCCGGACCTTCTGGATTGGTATGTTGTATATCGTTGTTGGCGCCATACTTACACTTGTGCTGATTGGTTACCTGGTCCTGCTGTTTTACATAGTCTGGTTGATCATTCGTTGTGTGAAAGGCATGCAATCGCTGGACATGAAGCAGGCGCACCCGAACCCGGCGACCTGGATGTTCTCGTAACTATCGCTGTCTGTTAAAGGTCCGGGGTAACGTGCCTGCCCCGGACCTTGCTTTAATCCTCACACCTCACAGCCCTGCGTTTGCTTTTCAGCGCGCAACTATTCAGACTTGCGCTATTCGTTACGGGAAAGCCGCGCGTTGGAGGTTGTCGCATGAATAACTGGTATATGTTGACGCTGGTCGGCGAGGATCGCCCGGGTATCGTCGCCAAACTCACGCACGCCCTGTTCGAAGGCGGGTGCGACCTCGGCGAGGCCTCGATGATGCGCCTCGGTGGCAACTTCACCATTATGCTCATGGTCGGCTTCGATGGTCGGCTCAAGCAACTCGAGGATCTCGTCGCGCCGGTATCCGACTCTCTCGACCTGCATTTGCACGTTGATCACATCAAGGCCCACCTGCACAAGCACCTCGAGCCGGATGTGCGGATCAGTGTGTACGGCGCCAACCGGCCGGGCATTGTCTCCGAGGTGACCGGCGCGCTGGCCGAGGCGGGCCTGCATATCCTCGATCTTGAATCCGATGTCGGCGGTACGGCCGAGGCGCCGATATATATCATGACCATCGAAGGTCATGCCGCCGAAGGTGTGGACAGCCTGCGCGCGGCGCTCGAGATCGTCACGACGCGTGGTATCGATGCGCGGCTCGACGAGATCGAAACCCTGATTGGCTAGTGGCGCCGACGATGGCAGTGCTCGATATCCTGGTCTACCCCGACGAACGCCTTAAACAGGTCAGCGAGCCTGTGCAGGTATTCGACGATGATTTCAGACAGTTTGTTGCCGATCTCGATGAAACCCGTTTGCAGGCGCCCGGTTGCGTCGGGATCGCCGCGCCGCAGGTCGGCCGTTTCCAGCGGGTTGTGATTGTCGATTTAAGCATTATGCGCAAACCCCATCC
>JASFME010000089.1:0-8559 GCA_050117725.1 Granulosicoccaceae bacterium
CTGGCGAGGTAGTCCGTATAGGGATCTTCCTCATGGGCACGATCTGCATCGTCGAGAGCGAGCAATGGCAACAGTTCACGGCGGATCTCGTGTCCGGCGTGAATCGCCGTTGCCATGAGCGGGCTATCTTCAAGATGTTCAATCCAGATTTTATTCTCGGGCATGCCTGTGCCTTTATAACCTCGTCGGTGAAATAATGGGGCAGAGCGATTAACACTGTACATTATTAATTCGCTAGCACCGGTAATGTATTACGCAGACAACTACTTGCCATGCCCCCTTCTCCTGGCCATAGGCATTGTCACCAGCAATGTGATTGGCATTGGCGCATATCCATAACCGTACTAACCACCATTTCCATGCTACCCGCTATTGTGGAGCAAGGAAATTCCCTGCCATACAGACACAAAACCTGCTTATTGCAATTCACTCTGTATCAATATGGAAATGCGATTACAGCATTGTGCACATGCATGAGCATTGATCTGGATCAGCCAGCCGGGCGGCACTACCGCTGGACTGCAGATCCTGGCCGGTCACCGGCTGGCAAAAAATCACTGCCGAGTTCGCGCAAGCAGCTTTCCATTTGCAGCATAGGTTCTACGCAATCGAATTACATTGAAGGTGGGCAGCAAAGAGGGATGGCGACGCCCGGAACTCGTGGACAGGACGCTGCCCCCTTATTGTTCCGGGTCTAGTACACATGAAGTGTGCCGGCGACCAATTCCTGTCTAATCTCGTACATCCGGGAAAATTGTTCTTGCACAATTTCCTCGACGCGTGTTTGCACCACATCCACAGCGATGCCGTCCTGCATACAGAGTCGCAGATCCACGACCTGCGGTTCAGTGATAGGGCTGCCAATCCGGCTGACCAGGTAACAATATGCCTCACGCACCTCCTCGAGTTCCTGCACCAGACTATCGGCAATCCGATGCGCGACAATGTTGTAAAGCTTGCCCACATGCGTCACCGGATTCTTGCCTGCCGCCGCCTCCATATTCATGGGGCGGTATGGAGTAATGAGGCCATTCACCCGGTTCCCACGACCGACCTCGCCATCGTCTCCGGCTTCGGCGGAGGTGCCTGTGACAGTCAGGTACAGGCTACCCTTGGCAATATCATCGGCAGCATTGCAAGTCACGATTACCTGCCGGTTCGATTCCATTCTTGCGGCCTGTTCAGCCAGTGTGATGAGCTGTGTCTTTTTCCGCGCGTAGTCATCAACATCACTGATATAGTGATCCACAAACGCACAGGCAATGGTCAATTCGATCACCTCCCCCCTGCGTACCCCCATGACCTTGATATCTTCGCCGATGTCCGGGTGTACCGACTTGATTTCCGGGGAGTTCAGGTTTTTTTCTACCTGCAACACGACACGTTCGAGTTCACTCAAGGGTGCATAGCCGACACCACAGGACGTATCATTCGCCAGCGCGATACCGGTCTCTTCCTGCCGCAGATACAGGTCAACGAGATCCGCGGAACCGGGCCTGATCAGGCAATGCAGTTTTACATGCCGGTCAGGATCCAGGGCATGAAAATGTGCGCGCAGCCAGTTCGCGCAACTCTGCCTTGCCAGCTCCTCAACCGGCACCTTGATACCCCTGTATTCACAGGTGGCCCGGCCCGCGAGAAAAATTTCCATGGGTGCTACTACACCGCCGCCGCCGAATGCCGGTTGCGAGATGCCGCCCCACAGCAGCGCCTTGTCCACGTTATGATGCAGAACGAGCCCGAACTGCTCGAGATAAAACTCGCAAAGCGCCCGGCTCAATTCTTCTGCCAGTGCATCGCACATCGTGTCAGGATGGCCGATACCCTTGCGTTCGACGATCTCTACCGGCTGTTCCAGTGGTGCACTGAGCGCTGTAAGTGTGAGTGGTGGCATTGGAAACCTTGTTACTGTAAATGCTGCAGATATTCTGTCGGTGGTGCATTCCATCCGGCCAATAAGATAATGACAGAATATAGCAACGAAACAAGCAGGCTGCGCTTCATGACGGCTGTCTCCAGAGTGGCATCAAGTGGCGAACTATCTCATTACATAACAGGCAAAAGGGTACGGGTGCAGGCAATCAGGAATTATGCATAAATGACTGTGCTCCCTATGCATGTAATAGTCTTTAACCTGTCAATGTTTCAGTCTTCTCAGGCGCTCATTACCAGGTTTACCGCCGGTGTTTTCCGTCAACCAGTTTTTAATGAAATTTTGCTTGTCTTTTTTATGCTGCTGCGAGGCATTTTGTTGCTGCTCTTGACACAGTTCAAGCGCAATATTGCCGGCACGCTCACTACTATTCTGAAACGGTACGAGTATGCCCTCCTTGTTCATGCGCATAACCATTTCAGAAACCATTTTCTCGCACTCAAGATTGATTATCTGCGCAGACGCAAGCGGCAAGTAACCAACAAACAAACCAATCAAAGACAATAACCTCATAACATGCTCCCGGTGAGTCAATAAACTCTGTTTTTTTCCACACAGAGCATAAGCACTATGTCGGTGCAATAAAACCGCTAAATTAATAACAGGAATTTAACAGGTTAACGCTATAACATTTTAGCCGCAATTTTAAGTGCGTGATGATGTTTCCCCGCGCTCAGCATAGAACTCGAGGCATGCCATTGGTACGGTTCCCTGGTCCTCAACGGCTGTTACTTCCTGCTGATGAAGTGCTGATACCGTGCCATGTCCGCATAGGGCTTCTGTTTTGAATATCGACGTTCCATTTCCATGAGTTCATCCATGTCGAGTTTCTGCTTCTGCTCATGGCTGAGGTAGTCATAGATCACGCGCACGCCGCTGCGATCAATCACCTGCAGGCCGGCCTCGTTGAGCCACGCCTCCACCTCTTCCGGCAGCAGCGGCGAGTTGGGCACGAGGCGCTCGCCCACTCTCGGTTCGCCGTGCATCAGCACTCTGAAGTTGGCGTTGAGCAGGTGGCGGTATACAAGGCCATGCTTGTTATAAAACATCAGCGAAAGATGACCGCCCGGCTTGATAAACTCGCATAACTCTAGCAGCGTGTCCTTCGGTTCGGCCAGCCATTCGAGCACGGCGTGGAACAACACGAGGTCGTATTGCTCATCAAGCTGCTGCTGCAGTTCCTGTACGGCAGCATTGACCAGACGATACGTGGCACGGGGATGATGCGCAGCGAGGTGCTGCTCGGCCTGCCTGAGGATGTCTGCGGAGACATCACACAAGTCGAGCTCGTGACCGAGATCAGCAAGCTTGCCCGCCATGTAGCCAAGTCCGGCACCGGCGTCGAGAATGCGCAAGGGCCTGCCCTGCTGCAGGGCGGGTAGCGCCTCGAGCAGGTCACGCCACAGGATCGCCAGGCGTATCCTGCCCTTGGGCGTCTCGTAGATATTTTTCCGGAAATGCCCGACCAGATCGTCAAAACTCCGGTCGTGTTTTTGGCCGTTCATGGCTTCAGTCCACTATATCGATTCCACACATACCAGTAGTATAAGGCCTCAGCATTATCAGCGCTTACTGTGTAAAAGACAGTGGTGACAGTCAAAATATTTTACGGGCACTTCACATTCTTTTCTGTCTCATTGATACAGTTGGCTCTTCCCCAAGCAATCATACTTGGCTATTCCACTACGTTTATGCCAGGAGTATCCCTCAACAACCCCGCAGGGCATTGTCATGCTAACCTCTACGACAACTGATCCTGATATGCTACGTGAGGTACCCGATCCTGAACACCATGCCTGTGTTTACGAAGGTAATGCCTCTGATGACTATGTGGCCGAAGGCAGGTTTTTACCGTTTCTGGCGATACTCTGCATCCCGCCATATAGCTGAGAAAAACACACCGAAAGATTGTTTCCGTATTGACCGACGCACGGGGGGGTGCTGATGTCTTGCGTGCAGGGGTGTGTATGAGCGACGCATATGGCCAGGCATAACACCGGGCTGTTGGCATAACTTTCCCGGCAGCTCCCTTTTCCTTGTCACATGCCGGCAGTCATTCATTTCGAACATAAAAAGCCCACTCTGGCTTTTCATTGTTAGTATATTTCTGACCCTGAGCCTGTCCTTTCACACATAAAAGCTGTGAGTTTCATTGAAATCAGGTTTAAGATATTTTAATCATAGTAGCCGGGAGGTCTTATGCTATTTCGTCAGCTTTTTGAACCTGATTCATCAACCTTCAGTTACCTCATTGCATGTCCGGAGACCGGAGAGACGGCCATTATTGATCCGGTGCTCGATACTGTGGATCGTGACCTGAGCGTCCTGCAGTCACTCGGCCTGAAGCTTGACTACACAATCGATACCCACATCCATGCCGATCACCTCTCCGGGGCCTGGCGCCTTAAATCACTGGTCGGGGCAACGATCTGCTACCCCGCTATCGATGAACTGCCCTGTGCCGATATCGGCCTGCAGGAAGGCCGGCCCTTCAGGGTGGGGAGTATCGACATACACCCCTTGTTTACGCCCGGTCATACCGATCACCATCACGGCTACCTGATCCACACGCCGGTACACAGCCTGCTGTTCAGTGGAGATAGCCTGTTGATCGATGGTGTCGGCCGCACCGACTTTCAGTCCGGTGACGCGGAGACCCTGTATAAAAGCATCCAGCAGAAATACTTTACCCTGCCCGACGATACGCTTGTCTATCCCTGCCATGATTACGAAGATCGTCACGTCTCGACCATCGCGCAGGAGAAAGCGCGTAATGCTCACATCGGTGGTGCCAGGACGCTTGATGAATTCAAGGTCATCATGGATAACCTCGACCTGCCCTATCCCAGGAAGATCGATTTCGCCGTTCCCGGCAATGAGAAGTGCGGGCAATGCCCGGACAATGTCCCCGCAGAATACAGCGGTCCCTGTGCGAAACATGATCAGGGCTAGCCAGGGTGCCGACGCGTACCCCCTTTGAATCCGGGCTGGGCTGGTTATATGACCAGGCCACGGGAGACGAAGATGCGCGCGTGTGCAAGGACATCCCGGATGAGGCCTGCGAGGAACAACCCCGCAACTTCTTTGCCTACCTCGCCGCCAACCTGTTCAACAAGATCGCCGACGAACTTGTCAGCGCCCGGTTGACCCTGCCCTGGCTGTTTAATTCCCTGGGGATACCGGCGACCTTTATCGGTTTCCTCGTGCCGATACGCGAAGCCGGTGTGCTACTGCCGCAACTGCTGGTGGCCGCCTACATACGCGCCATGGCATACCGTAAACGCGTCTGGTTGCTGGGCGCCGGCCTGTCGACATTGACCCTGCTGCTCATGGCAGTTGTCGCCCGTCAACTGTCCGGGCCCAGTGCCGGCTGGGGCCTGCTCATGCTGCTGGTCCTCTACAGCCTGGCGCGTGGACTGTGCTCGGTGTCAGCGAAAGACGTGTTGGGCAAAACCATTTCCAGGACACGTCGTGGCCACTTGATGGGATATACCGCCTCGCTGGCGGGGCTGGGCACACTGGCGATCGGTGTCTTGCTGCAGATGGATCTGGTCAATCGCGCCTCGCAGGAGGTGTTACTCGTCTTTCTCATCAGCGCAGCAGTTCTGTGGCTACTCGCCCTGCTCAGTTTCGGCAGTATCATCGAGCCTGCTGGCGCCACGGCCGGTGGCGGCAATGCCTTTGATGTCGCGCGCGAAAGCCTGCAACTCGTTATTCAGGACAAGCCGTTTCGCGAATACCTGATCAGTCGCCTGCTCCTCATGAGCGTGGCGCTGGTGATCCCTTTCTACGTGTTGTTAATCCAGAATACGACGGCGAATGCCGTGACGACACTGGGTCTATTGATCATCGCGAGTGGACTGGCCAACAGTCTCAGTGCGCCGATAGTCGGCAAACTCGCGGATCAAAGCAGCCGCCTGGTCATGGCGGGTGCAGCACTGCTGGCAGGCCTGCTTGGCATCGTCACCTGGTTTACCGACCGGCTGGTCAGTGATCCTTACGTTTTCTTTATCACCTTTTTCCTGGTATCCCTCTCCCATAGCAGTGTGCGTCTGGGCCGCAAGGTTTACCTCGTGGATATGGCCAGCCAGGCGAACCGCGCGCAATATGTCGCCCTGAGTAACACGATCATTGGTATCGCGATGTTGCTTGCCGGCACGGTGGGTGTTGTTGCCGAGCTGCTGAACGTGGAAAGCGTGATTCTGATCTTGAGCCTGGTCGCGCTCGGCAGTAGTGGCTATATCATCCGTCTCAGGGAAGTCAGCGGCTGATTGCCCGGAATTCTGTCTGTAACCATCGATAGAGCAGCACGATTGCACCACTTAAACCTCATAATAATAAAGGTAATAAGGTTGGCGATAGATGTCAGGAATTTTGTCGTTGAAGTCGCGGGTACTTTACTTTCGCCCGTTTCTATTTTAGTTAATGATATATATCAATGTTTAAGGTTTAATTCTGAAGTAACGTTAATCATCTAACTTGACCAGGCAGCGAGACAATCATGAGTGAAGCAAACAAGCCTCAGAATAGAGGGGATCGCCTTATCCGTGAACTGGATCATGATCCCTATCATTCCAAGCGCAAAATAAAGGAACCGACAGCCTGCCCGAACTGTGGCGCCGTTTACCAGCAAGGGAGATGGAAATGGGGCGAGGCCCCTGAGGATGTGCATAGGCAACTTTGCCCCGCCTGCCAACGTATCGAGGACAGGGTGCCTGCAGCGTTCCTGACCCTGCGCGGCGAGTTTTTTATGGAGCATCGCGATGAGATCATGAATCTTGTCCACAACTATGAACAGCGCGAAAGGCTGGAGCATCCTCTCAAACGCATTATGGGCAGCGAGGAACAGGAAGACGGCTTCGTGATGACGTTTACCGATGCCCACCTTGCGCGTGGCATTGGTGACGCGATTCACCATGCGTATGAGGGTGATGTAGATTATCAATACACGAAAGAGGACATCATGCTGCGCGTGACCTGGGAGCGATAACCCGCCCCCGGATCTTGACGGCGGTAACGGCCGGCAAGCTGCTGCGTCAGACCAATAAAAATGCCGCTATGCAAGGCATGGCGGCATTATGCTCAGGCCGGGGCAACCCTTCAGGCTGACCCGTCCTGCTGTGCCGTCAGAGCTGGTTGCCGTCGACAAAATTCTTCAGCGTATGGGTATGTTCCCCGTTCCTGACCTTGTGGTAAACGCCGCCACCGACGTCGATGACCTGCGTGCATTTTTCAGACCCGAAGCTGACACAGTGATGGCCCTCGTCATCGATGCGCCACTCCCCCTGCTTTCTTTTTCCGTTACTTTTTTGCAGGTTATGGACACCGTCCGCGGAAGAAAAGACCCGGAAATCCTTGCCCTTGCTTTCATTATGACCGTCAAACGTCTTGTTGCTGAAAAGGGCCCTGGCCTCATTGGCGGACAAGACCTTTTCAGCCATGGCGAAATTTGTCGCCAGTGCCAGCATGGCGCCAAGCACGCCCGGAATAACAATACTGCTTTTCATCAAGATACCTCCTGTTTGTGTCTTCTCGTTATTCAACGAAGCTACAACTCTAACATTCAGGAATGACGTTACAAAAGGGGGGGTAAATACACGCACAGGCTGCCACTGGCGGTGTTGAATCCATTGCACCTGTGATCGTTACAGTTTTCTGCTGTCATAGGCCCAGTTCAGCAGCGCCTGGCGCTGCCTTGGCCGGCAGCCGCAATCGCCCTGATTGCAGTTTTTCCTGATCTGCGCAATATGACGTGTCATCGCCTTCCACCTTTTTATCTGGCGCTCGTCATCCGGGCAGCGCCTGCCCATGTAGTAGCGGCAATACCATTGAAACCAGCCGCGGGGGTCCTGTTCGTAAATCCAGCCTTTTTCCCGCCACACCGACAGGGGTTGCGAGGCCATGACCCCGAAATAGTTCAGGTCCGGATCGTGGCGTTCATGGCACAGCCTGGCGTTTTTGAACCAGTCCCGGGGAAATTCGTCCCGGCAGTCGGTCATGTACTTGCCGCCGAACACGCCCATTTCCAGCATCTGTTTCGGGGTCAACTCGGGTTTGAATGCCGGGTGGAAATGTTTGCCGGCCGGCTCGGTCCGGTAATAGACGTAGTTCTGCTGCATAAGATCATTGACGACAACCCGGTTTTTTTTCATCGCGGCCTGCCTCGGTATTCACCGCCGGTGGTTACAGCTTACAAGTTAGCGCAATCGTGACAACGAGAACAGCAAGTGACGTGTATTCAACGCGCCGTCACCTTCATTGCTTCCCATCGGCGATGTCCACACCCTGCCAGAATGCGATACGTCCGCGGATCTCGCTGGCCGCCTGTTTAGGCTCCGGGTAATACCAGGCCGCATCCTCTTTCAGCTCGCCACCGACGTTGATCGAGTAATAGTGCGCCACGCCCTTCCAGGGGCAAGTTGTCTGCGTGTCGCTGGGCACGAGATATTCCATATTGACCGCACCCACCGGGAAATAACAGTTGTCTTCCACCACAACTATGTCGTCACTTTCGGCAAGGGTCACGCCTTTCCAGATCGCCTTCATCGTCTGTACCATTCCCCGGGACAACGGGGATCACCCCAGCATTTATGCCGGAAGATTGCCACGCCCGTATTGTGCAGCCC
>JASFME010000090.1:0-8526 GCA_050117725.1 Granulosicoccaceae bacterium
CGCTCGAAACTGAAAAAGTCGCCCGTACGACCATTACCCATCTGGATATCATCGACGATCAGCAGGATATCGAAGTCGCGACACACCTGTTCCAGTTGGCGCAACCATTCATCGCTGGCGACATGGATACCGCCTTCGCCCTGCACACATTCGACAATAATCGCCGCGGGCAGATCCACGCCACTGCTTTGATCACTGAGAAAACGACGCAAATAATCAATGGTATTCACATCGGGGCCAAAATATTTATCATAGGGCATGAAGTCACTGTTGTAGCGCACGCCATAGGACTCGTCGCGATAGAACGAGTTGCCGGTCACAGCCAGTGAGCCCATGGTGAGGCCATGATAGGCATTGGTAAACGCGATGATATTGGAGCGTTTCTTGACCATACGCGCCAGTTTTAGCGCCGACTCCACCGTGTTCGTGCCTGTGGGGCCAGTGAACTGTAATTTATACGGCATATCACGAGGCGCCAGAATGGTGTCGTAAAACTTCTGCATAAAGTCACGTTTGGCAACAGTAGCCTTGTCCAGCGCGTGAACGATACCGTCGCGCTGCAAATACTCGACCAGCGCTTGCGAGATTGCCGGTTCGTTGTGTCCGTAACACATGGTGCCGGCGCCGGCAAAGAAATCGATGTACTGTTTGCCGTGTTCGTCATAGAGATATGAGCCCTTGGCCTTGTCAAACACGGCGGGAAAGGAACGAATATAGCCCCTGACTTTGGATTCCAGTTCTTCAAAAATGCGCATGATAATGTACCTTTATTTCAAGTTTAATCTGCAGGGTTAAGGGCGAACGGACCAATATGAAGCAGGTTTTCCGGCTCGTGGTCTCCGCTCGGGAAAAGTGTTGTATCGAAACAGGGTCGCTCGGATAGTTTTGCGTCCAATCGTTTCGCCAGTGACGCGAACAACGCGCGCGAGGCCACATTGGATGGGCCAACAGTTGCCTCCACGAATTTCACCTTGCGACAGGCCTCCCGCTGCAACAATTGCTGCAACAGGCGAGTGGCCAGTCCGTGGCCGCGCATAGCGGGGCTCACACCGACCTGCCAGATGAACAGCGTGTCCTCGCGGCCGGGTGGCAGGTAACCGGTGACAAAGCCCACGATCTCACCGTTTACCTCGGCGACGCAGCAGGTATCAGCGAAATGCTCGCACAGAATCAAATAACAATAGGTGGAATTAACATCCAGAACGCCCGAGTCTCGCACCAGTTGCCAGATGGGTGTGCCGTCTTCGATGGTAGGTGGCCGAAAGTTAATATCTTCTTGTTTCATAATACTCGTTTGTCCATTTATCCGGCACCCGGTTTGTGTCCTGGCATTTCAACAAAGTCCGGGGCCTCGTCTTCGTTGCCTGTTGTCGCTCCTTTCTCCGAGCGGGTGACTATCTCTAACATATCAGGATCCGCAGTTACCTCTCCAGTCGCAAGTAAGGGCGAAGCGTCGACCTGCCTGGCATCCATCATTAACGCCACGCGTTGTAACACTGACAAGGTCTGGGCAAGTTCCCAGTCCTCAAGTTTTGCCAACTGCTGTGAAAACTGCTCCTGAAGCAATGGAGGTGATTTCTTCACCACGGCCAGAGCCTTTTCTGTAGGGGTGACAAGAACGCAGCGCCGGTCCGTTTTTGATCGTGTTCGTTTGATCAGACCGCGTTTTTCCAGCCGGTTCAATATATCAGTGACGGTAGCATGGCTCAGAGTAATGTTTTGAGCCAGTTCTGCCACATGCATTTCGCCATGGCGTACCAGTTCATGGAGCAGAACAACCTGTGGGCCGGTGAGCCCGAATTCCTGAGCCAGTCGTCTTGAATGCAGGTCGATGGCGCGCACGATGCGACGCAGTGCGATCAATATTTGATCGTTGATCTCTTTATTGAATGCCATCTTCTCCGAATTCACTCATATAATTGAGGTAATTATATAGGGCACGAAATATTAACACAAATACTGACATTTGCCGATGTATTGCTACCCGCCTTATTTATCGAGGAATTCGCAAGTAATGACATTGATCAAATGCCGGGTTTCCTTACAATCAGAGTAAATATTGTTTCGGACCCAAAATATTCCAGCCGGTTTCGATGTCTCGCACCAGACAGGCCTGGCAGGGAGCGGATTGTCAGATAATGCGGGATTTCGGGGCGCAAGGAAGACGGGGGATACTGATGAAAAAGACGATGCTTACTCGCAACAGCGCCGAAAAGCTTCGCGAGGAATTAAATTGGCTCCAACAGGAAGAGCATTTGCGTGCAATCGAGGCCATTACGGATGCGCGTGAATCCCCCGATTTTCATAACAGCACGGCATATTTGCAGGCAGTTGAGCGACGGCAGCTGATCGAACTCCGGATTGACGAACTGCAAAACAAGCTGTCTAACGCGCAGATCATTGACGTTGAAACAATGCCTGCCGGCAGTTGTGTGGTATTCGGTGCCCTGGTTACGCTTCAAACGGACGCCAATAATGAGCCTGTCTGTTACCGTATCGTGGGGGAAGACGAGGCGGATGTCTCTACGGGTAAGCTCTCTGTTTCGGCGCCGCTCGGGCGGGCGCTGCTGGGACGGGAAGAAGACGAACAGATCAGCGTAGAGACTCCGGGAGGAACGCGGACATACCGTATCCTGGAAATTCGCTATGGAGTATAAGGTTTTAAAAGGGATGTTGTTCTGGCAAGACAAACCAGGAGCTCATTGCGGCTGCATCATGAGTAGAGACGTTCTCGCGAAAGCCGAGCGATAATGGCGCAATCGTTCACTGTTTCGAAAACGGCTAATCCTCTTACTTTTCTTGCTGTTTCTCGTCCTTATTATCCTGATGGCCTACAGCATGTTTATTGGATTCATATTGTAGTGACCGTGCGTGTTTCTGAGATACACGCGGTTGCCATTTTAAAAAGTGGTGAGGCCTCAAGTTGGATGTTGTTCGGCTCGCCGCTACGGGCAGTACCTGACGCCTGGCAGTGTTTGCACCTGTCTATCAGACTATCCTGAAGCGATCGGCTCATCCTGTCCGGGTAGTTGCAACTGCATATAATGACCGCTGGCGAAGGAGGGGTGGCTAAAAAGGCCTGTTAATATTAGGAAAAGGGGAGGCTGTGTCGTATTCTTGAGTTAAAGAATGTCATGCTGGTGATAAAAGCAACGAACAGGATGTTCCTATGAAACAGTTTTCATTATCCCTGTTGTTATTAATGTATTTGCTTGCCCCGGTACAGGCGGCACCATTAGCACCGGACGAGGTGCCGGCGCCGCTGCAACCCTGGGTGGACTGGGTGTTGTATGACGTGAAGGATCACGAGTGCCCGTTTTTGTATAACAGTCATCGGCAACGCCGCTGTGCCTGGCCGACGCAACTGGATCTGCAACTGCACAATGACGGTGGCACCTTCCAGCAACAGTGGCGTGTCTATCAGGACAGCTGGCTGCAGTTGCCCGGTAATAACAAACACTGGCCCCAGGAAGTGACCATCAATGGCAAACCTGCCGTGGTGCAGGAGCGTCATGGTTTCCCGATGCTGCGGCTGACGGCTGGCCAGTACAGTGTGGCAGGGCGTTTTGATTGGCAGCGCTTGCCAGAAAGTTTGCAGGTGCCCGCCGATGTGGGCCTGTTGCAACTCGTGGTGAATCGGCAGCGTATCCAGTTCCCGGATGTGAATAACCGCGGCCAATTGTGGCTGCGCGAACGTGACGTCGGTGAGAAAGAAGGCGCTGACGGCGATAGCCTGACCATGCAGGTGTACCGCAATGTCCGCGATCACATCCCCCTGCAGGTGGTAACCCAGATTCAACTCGATGTTTCCGGTGCGCAGCGTGAAGTCGTGCTGGGCGCACCCTTGTTGGCGGACCACATTCCCTGGGCGATACACAGCCCTTTGCCGGCGCGTCTCGAGCCGGACGGACGTTTGCGTATGCAGGTACGTCCGGGGCACTGGCTGATCAACATCACCTCACGCCATCCGGAGAACATTACTGCTCTGGGCTTGCCGGCCCAGGCAGAGCCCTGGCCAGCCGACGAGGTGTGGGTGTTCAGTGCGGATACTGCCAATCGCCTTGTCGAAGTGACCGGTGTGAGTGCAGTGGATCCGCGCCAGACCAATCTGCCTGCGCAGTGGCAGAATCTGCCTGCTTATCGTCTGCACGCGGGTGACACCATGACCTTGAATGTGATCCGCCGTGGTGATCCGGAGCCGGAACCCGATCGGCTGTCGCTGCAGCGCAATATGTGGCTGGACTTCGACGGCAAGGGTTACACAGTGCAGGACAGCATCACGGGCACGATGACACGGCACTGGCGTCTCGAAGCGCAGCCTGCGCTGGCGCTGGGTCGGGTCGTGATTGATGGACAACCACAGTTCATTACTTCTTTGCCTGATTCGGAGCGTCACGGCGTGGAAGTGCGGCGCGGCAGCCTGAACCTCAGTGCTGACAGCCGTGTCAGTGGAGACATAAAACGGATCCCCGCAATCGGCTGGGCACAGGATTTCCAGTCGGTATCGTCGCTGTTGCACCTGCCACCGGGCTGGACGCTGTTCAGTGCCTCCGGCATGGACAACGTTCCCTCCAGCTGGATCAACCGCTGGACACTGCTGGATCTGTTCATGGTGTTGATCCTCTCTATTGCGGTGATGCGCCTGTGGGACTGGCGCTGGGGTGCGCTGGCACTGATAACGTTGACGCTCACCTGGCATCAGCAACCGCTGGCACCGCAATATATCTGGGCGCACCTGCTCATTGCGATTGCCCTGTTGCGCGTGCTTCGCCAGGGCCGTTTTCATACTCTCGTGAAGTGGTATCGCAATCTCAGCCTGCTCGCGTTGATACTTATGCTGGTGCCATTCATGGTCGAGCAGGTGCGTAACGGTATCTTCCCGCAAATGGAACACAGCTGGGTGCAGTACCGTTCACTGGACCAGGTCTTTAAACCTTCCATGCCGGTGGAACAGGCCAGGTCCCTGCGCGATGAGCTACAACGACAAGAGCGTCTGCGTGACAAAGCCGGGGCGATGGTCGAGGGTCTGGCCGAGGCACCGGCGAAGGTACTGTCGCCGGATTATTATGGCGAGGCACGTAACCCGTTACTCACAGATCCGAAGGCCAACGTCCAGACCGGCCCCGGTCTTCCGGTCTGGACCTGGAACCAGGTGAAATTTGAATGGAACGGTCCGGTGCGCCAGGACCAGCAGGTCAGACTGGTATTGTTCTCACCGCCTGTCAACATGCTGTTGAACTTCCTGCGCGTGTTGTTGATCGCGGCGCTGTTCCTGTTGGTGGCCGGTATTATCAAGCAACGCACGAAGAGTGACAGTTCATCCGGGGGAGCAGCGACGGCAGGCATGGCCCTGTTGGCAACGATGTTATGGCTGCCTGCCGGGGATCTTCACGCACAGCCGACAAATGCCGGTAAAAGTTATCCGGATGATGCCTTGTTAACGGAACTGAAACAGCGCCTGCTGGCAGCACCGGACTGTCTGCCGCAGTGCGCACAGGCTTCACGTATGCAAGTGAACATCGATCCGCGACAACTGCGGTTACGTATGGAGATCCACAGTGAACAGGGAGTCGCCGTGCCGTTGCCATCCAGTGCGACACACTGGCTGCCCAACAAGGTGCTCGTGGATGGCAAGGCCAGCCGTGATCTGTATCGTGATCCCCAAGGCACGCTCTGGGCCAGACTGGAGAAAGGCAGTCATCAAATCATCCTTGCCGGTCCCTTGCCGGCGCGTGCAGACTTCCAGCTGCCACTGCCGCTAAAGCCGAAGCAGGGCAGTATCCAGGCCGAGGGCTGGAACGTGGAGGGCGTGCACAGCGATGGCGAGGTGGAGGGGCAGTTGAAATTCACGCGCCTGAAGAAACTGGACACCGGTACGCAAATCTCTTCGCTGGAACCGACAACCCTGCCACCGTTTGTGCGCATTGAGCGCGTACTGTTGCTGGGCCTGGACTGGCGCATCGAGACCCGTGTGATCCGCGCTACACCCGTGGGTAGCGCGGTGGTGCTGGAAGTGCCCTTGCTGCCGGGTGAATCACTTATTACGGATGGCGTGCGTACTGAGGATGGCCGGGTGCTGGTCAACATGGCCGCCAACGAACGCCAGTTTGCATGGCAGTCGGTGCTCCCTGTCAGCGAGACCATCAAACTGGGCGCAGCGGAAACAACCTCATGGACGGAAGTATGGCGTGCCGATATAAGCCCGGTCTGGCACATTAACTACGAAGGCATTCCGGTCGTGCACCACACCAGCCGTAGTGGCAACTGGTTACCGGAATGGCGGCCATGGCCGGGTGAAACAGTCAATCTGTCCATCACGCGCCCCGAGGGAGTGGCCGGTCGTACCCTGACCATTGACCGCAGTGACGTGAGCGTCTCACCCGGCAAGCGTGCCACTGATGTGACACTCGCGATCACACTGCGCAGTAGTCAGGGCGGGCAGCATATGATCAGTCTGCCGGAAGGAGCGGAGTTGCAACGCGTGATCATCAATGACGAGGTACAGCCCATTCGTCAGGAAGGTAACCAGGTGACCCTGCCGGTGGTTCCCGGTAGCCAGTTGGTAGAACTGATATGGCGCGGTGGTGAAGGTGTTGCGACGTGGCAGCGATCGCCTGGTATCGATCTGGGCGTGGAGAGTGTTAATGCAGACATTAATATCAAGCTGGCTTACGATCGCTGGGTGCTGTTTACCGGCGGCCCGCTGCTGGGCCCGGCGGTGCTGTATTGGGGTGTGCTCATTGTCGTGATTCTGATCGCGATCGGGCTGGGCCGGGTGACGATGACGCCGCTCAAGACCTGGCACTGGTTCCTGCTGGGCGTTGGCCTGAGCCCGGTGAATGTGTTCATGGCGCTGATTATTGTTGGCTGGTTGCTGGCACTGGGTCTGCGCGGTCGTATCGAACAGTTTGCTGTCAGTGACACCATGTTCAACGTCTACCAGGTGTTGCTCGGGGCGTTGACGATTATTTCGCTCGCATTGCTGTTCTATGCCATTCAGCAGGGCTTGCTGGGTGTGCCGGATATGCAGGTAGGCGGCAATCATTCCACGGCCTATAACCTGCACTGGTACCAGGATCGCAGCTCCGCATCACTGCCACAGGGTTGGGTATTCAGCGTACCGCTAATGGTGTATCGAATACTTATGTTGCTGTGGGCGCTGTGGTTGGCGTTTACCTTGCTGAAATGGCTGCGCTGGGGCTGGCAATGTTTTACCACCGCAGGTCTGTGGCGTGAACGCAAGAAAAAGGCTCAGGTTGCAGAGAAAACAGCATCTGGCAACAAGGAACCGCCGGCTGCCTGAACGGGGAACAACTGCTGGAGCATAGTTACCATTAATATAAAACGTGAAACAAAGCAGGTATGAACAGGTCCTTTCTCCTCATACTGGCAACACTAACCCTTGTTGCCTGTGAAAAGAAAGGGCTTGATGACTACCCGGACAGTTTCATTTCCTATGAGGAGTTCGTGCGCGAAGTCGGCTGTGATAACCCGTATACGGATGCACGTGCAAAAGACATCTTTAACACTAAATATCGTGACCATGTCATGACCTGGACGGGGGAAGTGTACGAACCGAAGACCGATTCGGTAGTGCTTGATATGGATGGCGAACTTATTGCCAGCAAGAGACAGGTGCGACTTAAATTTGTTGAAAAAGGCGCAGGTTATCGTCTTAAGAAGGGCGACATTATCACCGTAAGATTCCTGATAGAACACCGCGGCGGTTGTGTCCTGCCGGTGCGAGGAAAATATGCACAGATCATCAAGTAGTCCACGGGGATAAGATTGGTGAAATGTCCGCGGCTATCAGTAACGACCTGCGGTATAGCGCGGCGAGACATTCACAAGATCGGGGAGCCGACGCTGAAAGGACATGCCTGTTCATAATGCCGATATCGCCGCTATCTTTGAAGAGATTGCGGACCTGCTGGAAATCGAGAATGCCAATCCTTTTCGCGTGCGCGCCTATCGAAATGCGGCACGAGTCATACAGGGCCTTGGTGATGACTTGAGCGGCCTGGTAAGAGAAGGGCAAGACCTCAGTAAACTGCACGGCATCGGCACATCGCTGGCCGAGAAGATCGAGGAGATCGTCGCAACAGGCCGTTGCCAGGCACTGGAAAAATTGCGCAAGCAGACCGGAACGGGGCTTGTTGAGTTATTGCATATTCCCGGTCTTGGCCCGAAGCGCGTTTCAGCACTGTATCATGAACTGGATATCCAGACTGCCGAGCAGTTGTTCCGGGCGGCAAAAGACGGCAGGCTTCGGCAGCTTCATGGCTTTGGCGAAAAAACGGAAAAAAACATCCTGGACATGATGGAAGAGCATGCAGGCCAGGAGAAACGCTTCAAACTTGTCGTCGCAGCACAATATGCACAAGCACTGGTTGATTATTTGCGCGAAACAACAGGCGTGCAGGAAGTTGTAGTGGCTGGCAGTTTTCGTCGCAGCAAGGATACGGTAGGCGATCTGGATATCCTGGTAACCACCGCCAAAGCAGCGCCGGTCATGGAGAAATTTAT
>JASFME010000091.1:0-8479 GCA_050117725.1 Granulosicoccaceae bacterium
AGACAATCAGGTGAGTAGAATGCCGGGTAGTGTATTGCAGGCCCGTAAGGGTGTATTCGGTTCCGATATCGAGCAGGTCACACGCCTCAAGGTATACACGGAACGACAGTTTGACCAGATCCAGCAGTTGACAGCCCTGCCGGAGGAGCAGCGCTTTGCCATGCGAGTTGTGGCGAAGGTCTTCCCCTTCCGCGTCAATGATTATGTGATCAATGAACTGATCGATTGGAACAATATTCCGGCGGATCCAATATTCCAGCTTTCGTTCCCGCAACCGGGCATGCTTGCCGAGGCCGACTTTAATCGCGTTGCCGATGCCGTACGTAGTGAAGACAAGGCAAGCATTGCTGCGGCGGTCGCCGAGGTGCGGACCAAACTGAACCCTCACCCGGCTGGCCAGCAAACACTGAATGTCCCCCTGCTTGGCGATGATCCGCTGGAAGGTATGCAGCACAAGTACCGTGAGACAGTATTGTTCTTTCCCAGCCAGGGTCAGACATGCCACAGTTACTGCTCATTCTGCTTCCGCTGGGCACAGTTTGTCGGTGACAAGGAACTGCGTTTTGCCAGCAAGGAATCTGACAAACTGCATGCCTATCTGCAACAGCACAAGGAGGTCAGTGATCTGCTCATGACCGGGGGCGATCCCATGGTCATGAAGACCCGCCACCTCAAGGAATATCTCGAGGCCTTGCTGAAACCCGAATTCAGGCATGTGCAAACCATACGTATTGGTACGAAGTCATTGACCTTCTGGCCACAACGGTACGTGACCGATGATGATGCGGATGAATTACTGGCATTACTGAAAAAGCTCGTCGATCATGGCAAGCATGTTGCCCTGATGGCGCATTTCAACCATTGGCGTGAAATGGATACGGATATGTGCCGCGAGGCGATCCGGCGTATCCGCGAAACAGGCGCCGAAATCCGGACCCAGGCACCCTTGTTGCAAAATATCAATGATGATCCGGAAGTCTGGTCCGATATGTGGCGCGAGCAGGTGCGGCTGGGTATGATCCCGTATTACATGTTCGTTGAACGTGACACGGGCGCCCGCCACTATTTTGAAGTGCCGTTGGCCAGGGCATGGGAGATCTACCGTGAAGCCATGCAGCAGGTATCGGGTCTGGCACGTACCGCACGTGGGCCGTCCATGAGTGCCGCACCGGGCAAGGTGGAAATCCAGGGTGTGACCGAAATTCATGGCGAAAAGGTGTTCGTCCTGCGCTTTATCCAGGGGCGCAATGCCGACTGGGTTCAGAAGCCATTTTTTGCCAAGTATGACCCCGATGTCTGCTGGTTCGACCAGTTACAACCTGCGCTGGGTGCGGATAAATTCTTCTTCGAGGAAGAATTCGGGGAAATCTGCCAACGGGCCGGCTTGCAAGACTGAATCACTATGCCCTAGCATAGGGTTGGCATGAAAATTCAACCCTCTGTGCGCCCCGTTATCTTCGGAGAAGTACTGTTCGACGTCTTCAGTGACGACAACCGTATTCTGGGCGGGGCACCCTTCAATGTCGCCTGGCATTTGCAGGGCTTCGGCCTCAAGCCCCTGTTCATCAGCCGTATCGGTCAGGACGAAGCGGGTGAACTCGTGCTCATGAGTATGCGTCGCTGGGGCATGGACACCAGCGGCATTCAGCTTGATCCGCGTCATCGTACCGGCAGTGTCGAAGTAACGGTCCGGGACGGCCAGCCGGCATACGAGATCCTGCCTGATCAGGCCTACGATCACATCAGCAAACCCTTGTCCAGAGAACTGGTGCAGGATCAGCCTGCCGGCCTGCTGTATGCGGGGACACTTGCCCTGCGGCATGTTGCTTCTGGGGCGGCCTTTCAGGGACTTCTGGAACTTGGTTTGCCTTTATTTGTGGACATCAATCTGCGGGCACCATGGTGGACCGGGCAGACAGTAGATGAGCTCCTGCACAAGGCAAAATGGGCCAAACTGAATGACGAGGAATTACAGGTAATCAGTAATAGTCAGTCAAAACCCTCCTCATATGATGAAATTACGAGTCTGGCACGGGTAGTGCTTGCTCAATACAATATTGATGAAGTAATTATCACGAGGGGCGCGGAGGGCGCCTGTCATGTAACCGTCAATAGCGATGATTGTGTCGCAGCCGAGCCGGTAGAAAATATTATCGATACGGTCGGTGCGGGTGATGCCCTCACAGCGGTTTACCTGCTGGGGATAATAAAACAGTGGCCGGCCAGGCAAAGTCTGCAACGTGCCGTGGAGTTTGCCGCAGCTGTATGTCAGCAGCAGGGAGCAATTCAGGAGGATATACAGTTATATAAATATCATATGGATAAGTGGGAGGCATGACTGAAACCGACAAGAAAGCAGGAAAGTACCTGATGCTGTTGAGTGTCCATGGTTTGATCCGTGGACATAATCTTGAGCTTGGTCGTGACGCAGATACAGGAGGCCAGACAAAATATGTTGTCGAGCTGGCCCGTGCGCTCGCTGAACATCCCGAAGTTGAACGCGTCGATCTTGTCACACGCAGCGTCATTGATAACAAGGTCGATAGCGATTATGCGCAGCCCATTGAAGAACTTGGTAATGGTGCCTATATCGTGCGGCTCCCATGCGGACCACGGCGGTACCTGCGCAAGGAAGTCCTCTGGCCCTACCTCGACAGTTTTGCAGATAATGTTCTGCAACATCTGCGCAAGATTGGCCGTTTGCCCGACCTCATACACAGTCATTATGCCGATGCGGGTTATGTCGCCGCGCGATTAACAAGCCTGCTGGGTATCCCGATGGTGCATACCGGTCATTCGCTTGGCAGGGTCAAAGAGAAAAGACTTATCGCTAATGGCGTCAAGCTGGAGAGGCTGGAATCACAATACAATATGAGCCGCCGCATTGAGGCTGAAGAAGTCGCACTGGAAAATGCCTCGCTTGTTATTACCAGCACTCACCAGGAAATCGAAGAACAGTACAGACTGTATGATGATTATGTCCCCGACACTATGGTCGTCATCCCCCCCGGTGTAGACCTGGAACGCTTTCATCCACCGAAGGCAAGGCAGCAACTCCCGCCTGTAGCAGAAGCTGTCGACAGGTTTCTGGATGATCCGAAGAAACCCATGATTCTTGCCCTGTCGAGACCTGATGAGCGCAAGAATATACATACGCTGGTGGAGGCCTATGCCGAGAACACTGCGCTGCGTGATCTCGCCAATCTGGTTGTTATTGCAGGGAATCGTGACGATATCGGTACCATGGACAAGGGGTCGCGTGATGTTCTTACAGACCTGTTGTTCATGATTGATCGCTATGACCTGTATGGTGCCGTGGCCTATCCCAAACACCATAAACCAAATGATGTACCAGACCTGTACCGCCTCGCTGCCCGCAGGAAAGGCGTATTTATCAATCCGGCTCTTACCGAACCGTTTGGTTTGACGCTGATTGAGGCGGCCGCCAGTGGGTTGCCGATAATCGCGACCAATGATGGTGGACCGAGAGATATCATCGGCTTTTGCAAGAATGGCCTGCTGATTGATCCGCTGGATGCCGATGCTATGGGCGAGGCGTTGCTGGCCGCCCTGTCAAACAAGCAAAGATGGCAGCGCTGGGCGAAGGCCGGCCTGACAGGCGTGCACAAGCATTATTCCTGGCAAGGGCATGCCGCGCAGTATATGAAGCGAGTCAAGCCTCTTATCAAGCAGACCAGCAAAACGAAAGCACGAAAGAAGAAAAGCCGATTACCAACAGTCGAGCGTCTGGTCGTCTGTGATATTGATAATACCCTGCTCGGTAATGCAGATGGTTTGCAGCAATTGATACAACGCATAAATGATAATCATGATCGTGTTGGTTTTGGTGTGGCGACCGGCAGACGACTTGACAGTGCACTGCAGGTATTGAAGAAATGGAAGGTGCCGCAGCCCGATGTGCTAATTACTGCCGTGGGAACGGAGATCCATTATGGTCATGGACTGGTTATGGAT
This sequence comes from Granulosicoccaceae bacterium, assembly GCA_050117725.1. GTDB lineage: Bacteria > Pseudomonadota > Gammaproteobacteria > AKS1 > AKS1 > JASFJH01. The sequence goes on from JASFME010000091.1 coordinate 3,976, forward strand.
GATAACTGGGGGCGACACATTAACCAACGTTGGCATAAAGGCGATATTCACAAATTATTGCATAATTTACCCGGTTTAAAGCTGCAACCGGCCACCGAGCAGCGAGAGTACAAACTGAGCTACTACATCGATCCGGCCAAGGCGCCATCAAGGAATGATATCGTCAAATTGTTGCGGCGACACGATATTCATGCAAACGTTATCTACTCACATGGCCAGTACCTGGATCTGTTACCACTGCGCGCATCGAAAGGCCGCGCAATGCGTTATATCGGCGAGATGTGGGGCATCAATCCCGATCATATCCTGGTGGCGGGCGATTCAGGTAATGATGAAGAAATGCTCAGAGGCAACACCCTGGCCGTTGTGGTAGGCAACTACAGCGATGAGCTTAAAACATTGCGCGATACACCAAGAATATATTTCGCGAAAGGGCAGTGTGCATACGGTGTCCTCGAAGGCATAGAGTATTATGATTTCTTTGGTGATATAGCCATACCGAATGATGAAGGTCTGGAAATATGATGGATAGCTTGAGTGAGCTCCTGCAACAAAGTCGTGATGCCGTGTATCCAGTATTCAGGGAGTTGTTGAAACTCGACAAGCCCCTGTTGTTGCGTTCGGATATCTGGGATGCCTTCCAGGAATTTTGCCAGACAAAAGAAGGTAAAAGCCTGTGTAATACGGATCTGGAAAAAACCTTGTCCCTGACCCAGGAGGCGATACTCCAGGCACCATGGGTCTATCTGGCGATCCGGCCCAGGATCGGGCGTTGGCGCTATTTACGTTTTCACCTCGATACCTGTACAGACGAAGAAGTTCCGGTCGAACAGTTTCTGGAATTCAAGGAAAGACTTGCCCACCCGGGTGTCAAACAGGATGACTGGGTAAACGAGATCGATCTTGCGCCCTTCAATCGTGGCTTTCCCATGCTGACCGAGTCGCGTTCAATCGGACGCGGTGTCGAATTTCTCAACCGGCGCTTGTCCAGTGATCTGTTCCGGGACCTCGAAAAGGGTGATCGGCGGTTACTGGATTTTCTCAGGGTGCATCAGTGCGAGGGTGTGCAGCTCATGCTGACTGACAGTACTCGTGATGTGCCAAACCTGCAGCAGGCGCTACGCCGCGCCGACGAATTACTGGCCAGGCAGAGTGGTGATACACCGGCCGAAGCCGTTGTAGCCCAGTTGCGTGGTCTCGGTTTTGAACCAGGCTGGGGCAATACGGTTGCCCGGATCCGGGAAACCATGAACCTGCTCAGCGACATCCTCGAGGCACCGGAACCCGCCAGCATAGAACAGTTCCTCGGCCGCATCCCGATGATCCACAAGATCGCGATTCTCTCGCCACACGGCTTTTTTGGCCAGTCCAATGTGCTGGGCATGCCGGATACAGGCGGACAGGTTGTGTATATCCTCGACCAGGTGCGCGCACTGGAACGGGAAATGCGCGACCGTTTATATAGCCAGGGAATCGATATCGATCCACAGATCGTGGTCATAACAAGGTTGATCCCGGATGCTGAAGGGACCACCTGTGACCAGCGCATAGAGCATATTATGGGTACCGAGCATGCCAGGATCCTGCGCGTACCGTTTCGTGGCAGTGATGATGAAGTGGTGAACCACTGGATCTCCCGCTTCGAGATATGGCCCTACCTTGAGCGTTTCAGTCACGAGGCAGAAAAGGAATTGCTGGCAGAATTACCGGGTCGACCGGATCTGATTATCGGCAATTACTCGGATGGTAACCTGGTCGCCTCATTACTGTCGCAACGTCTGCATGTAACCCAGTGCAATATCGCGCATGCCCTGGAAAAAACCAAGTACCTGCATTCGGACCTGTACTGGCAGGAAAATGAGGATCAATACCATTTTTCCTGCCAGTTCACGGCCGATCTGATCGCCATGAATTCGGCCGACTTCATTATTACCAGTACCTACCAGGAAATTGCCGGGAACGACGAGAGTATCGGCCAGTACGAAAGTTACACATCATATAGTATGCCGGGCCTGTACAGGGTTGTGAACGGTATTGATCTGTTTGATCCGAAATTCAATATTGTCTCCCCCGGTGCAGATCCGGATGTGTATTTCAGCTACGCGGAAAAAGACCGGCGACTTTCCTACCTGCAGGAAGAAATCGAACAGCTCATATATGGAAGTGCTGACGAGGTCAGTCGCGGTTGCCTGAAGGAGCACGATAAACCACTTATATTTACGATGGCCCGGCTGGACCATATCAAGAATATCGCCGGCATGGTGGAATGGTATGCAAATTCGGAAGAACTGAGGGAAAGTGCCAACCTGCTGGTTATTGCCGGGCATACTGACAGTGACCGCTCGCAGGACCAGGAGGAACAGGCCCAGATCGGGCGCATGCATGAATTATTCGAGACTTACGGGCTGGATGAACAGGTGCGCTGGCTCGGTGTGCACCTGGATAAAAATCTCGCGGGTGAATTATACCGCTACATAGCCGAGCACCGTGGCGTGTTTGTACAACCGGCGTTATTCGAAGCCTTTGGTCTGACGGTTATCGAAGCAATGACCTCGGGCCTGCCCACCTTCGCCACACGTTATGGCGGTCCGCTGGAGATCATTGAAGACGGTATATCGGGATTCCATATTGACCCGAACCATGGCGATCTCGCCGCGCAGCGCATTACGGATTTCTTCAAGCGCTGTCAATCAGACCCGGCATACTGGGATAAACTGTCAAACGGTGCACTGCAGCGCGTGGCGAGCCGTTATACCTGGTCGTTGTATGCCGAGCGAATGATGACCCTGTCACGCATATATGGTTTCTGGAAATATGTCACCAACCTGGAGCGGGCCGAGACAAACCGCTATCTGCAGATGTTCTATGGCCTGCAGTACCGGCCATTGGCCAGCGCAGTACAAAAAGACTGACTATGCCTGGCAGGCATAGTCAGACCCGGTTGTCAGAGTGTCGACACCCCCCCCATGATGGCCGCACCGATCCCGAACACGAAGCTGAGCACAAACGCGAGCAGCCCCAGCAGTGACAGCACGCCCATGATCGTGAAGTAGGTTTTCAGCTTGCTCAGCGAGGTGTGCAGCGCCATCTGGTCGCCGCTCTGGTAGGCCTGTTCAACCTGCGAGGCGGACTGGAACAGCAGTACCCCCATCCAGATCGGCAGCCAGGCGATAATGATACCGACGATCGACAGGGCAACCAGCACGCCATAGATGATCATGAGTACGCCAACCAGTTTCATCCAGCCCTTGGCCATGAAGATCGGGCTGCTCAGATCCTGGACGAGGGTATTATTGTTATTTTCCATTTTTGTCTCCCGCAACTATTTGATTACAGAGCCAGTATAGGCGAGTGGTTCGTTGCTTGTCATGCGCGCTGATGCCAGTCGGGTTACAATATGCACATGGATGTATCCGATATTTTCAATGCCCTGAATGATCAGCAGCGCGAGGCCGTTGCCGCCCCACCCGGCAACATGCTGATTGTTGCGGGCGCCGGCAGTGGCAAGACCCGGGTGCTGGCACACCGCATTGCCTACCTGATCCGCACCGGCCAGGCGACCCCGCACAGTATCCTTGCCGTGACCTTTACCAACAAGGCGGCCCGCGAAATGCGCGAGCGCATCGAGCGCATGCTCGATATACCGGTGCGACAGATGTGGGTCGGGACCTTCCACGGTATTGCCCATCGCCTGCTACGTGCGCACTGGCGCGAAGCCGGCCTGCCGCAGACCTTCCAGATCCTCGACGCCGAGGACCAGCAGCGCACCATCCGCCGCGTCATGAAACAGCTCGAGATCGATGACGCACGCTGGCCACCGAAACAGGTGCAGTGGTTTATCAACGGGCAGAAAGATGAAGGCCGGCGCCCCGCACACGTCGATGACCATGGCGATATTTTCCAGAAGACCATGATCCGCATCTACGCCGCCTACGAGGAACAATGCCAGCGTGCCGGGCTGGTGGACTTTGCCGAACTGTTGTTCCGCGCCCACGAGTTGTGGCTGCAGCATCCGGATCTGCTGGCGCACTACCAGCAACGCTTCAGGCATATTCTCGTTGACGAGTTCCAGGACACGAATGCGATCCAGTACGCCTGGCTGCGCGTGCTGGCCGGTGACCGCATCCCGCTGTTTGCGGTCGGCGATGACGATCAGTCGATCTACGGCTGGCGCGGCGCACGCATCGAAAATATCCAGCGTTTCACTGACGACTTCGCCAATACGCAGGTGATCCGCCTTGAGCAGAATTACCGCTCCACCGGCACGATCCTGAATGCCGCAAACGCGCTGATTGCCTGTAACAACGGCCGGCTCGGCAAGGAGCTGTGGACCGAGGGCGAAGACGGCGAACCAATCAAGCTGTACGCCGCGTATAATGACCTCGACGAGGCACGTTATATCGTTGATACCATCTCGCAGTTCATCGAGCGCGGTCATGCCCGCAGCGAGATGGCGATCCTGTACCGCTCGAATGCGCAGTCGCGGGTGCTCGAAGAGGCGCTC
>JASFME010000092.1:0-8355 GCA_050117725.1 Granulosicoccaceae bacterium
TTTCCTCCACGGCCGCGGTTTACGGCATCCCGGAAGACGGCCGCTGCAGTGAAGACAGTCCGACTGCGCCCATCAATCCCTATGGCAGTTCCAAACTGATGTCGGAATGGATGCTGCGCGACACCTGCCATGCCAGCAACATGCGCCATGTCACCCTGCGCTACTTTAACGTCGCCGGCTCCGATCCCGAACTGGAAATCGGCCAGTCCACTCACAATGCGACGTTGTTAATCAAGGTCGCCGCGGAAGCCGCTGTGGGCAAACGTGAACATGTGGCCATATTTGGCACCGACTACCCGACACCGGACGGCACCGGCATCCGCGATTATATTCACGTCGAAGATATTGCCGAGGCGCATATCAAGGCGCTTGCTTACCTGGAAAACGGTGGCGAATCCGCCACGCTGAACTGCGGTTACGGCCATGGATACAGCGTCAGGGAAGTACTTGATACCGTCAACCGGGTGCACGGCACGCCCATCAAGGTCATCGAGCAGGACCGCCGCGCCGGCGATCCCCCCATGCTGATTACTGAAACCGGGAAAATCGGCCAGCTACTGGGCTGGCAGCCTGCACACGATGATCTCGAGTTTATCGTACGCACCTCGATCGACTGGGAAAAGAAACTCCAGATACTGCAATGGCAATAAAGCACTGCTGTACTACGGCGAATCTGGCAGCCTCCTGGCCAGCGTCCGCAATTCATCGACATACCGGCCGATGCTTGCAATCTCCTCTTCAGTCAGGAGTTGCCCTTTATGAACAACCTTACCGAAGATATCTTCAATACTGCAGGCAATACGACCTATCTCGGCATGGCCAAACATCGATGCAGAACCTGCCAGTCGATGACAGTTATCGCTCAGTGCGGCAGCCCGCGTATCATCCCATTCAGCAAGCAGTTCGTCCCACAGGGATGCAATATCATTGAGTGCCACAGGCAATGAGGCGGTGTAGGCCTCATTGATTGCCTTGAGCTTTTTCTCGTATTCAGGTCCGGGCATAGAGCGTTTCCATATTCGTGGTTCTTCGATCGGCAAGCATGGATATCCAGTATAGACACATTACCCCTGAAACCGCATAATCTGGTACCTGTTTCCGATTCATTATTATATAACCTCGCAATTAATTCCCGTGCTGTCTCTTAACCCCCAGCAACGTGCCGCCGTGCAGGCCGTTGACGTCCCCATTCTTGTGCTGGCCGGTGCCGGCAGCGGCAAGACCGGTGTCATCACGCAGAAAATCGCCTATCTGATTGAACAGGGCCTGTACGAGGCGAAACACATCGCCGCCGTCACCTTCACCAACAAGGCCGCGCGTGAAATGAAATCGCGCATCAACAAGCGCCTGCCGCGCAACAAAACCAAGGGCCTGAGGATTTCCACCTTTCACACGCTTGGCCTGGATATCCTGCGCCGGGAACACGAGCATGTCGGGCTGAAGAGTGGCTTCACAATCTATGATGACCAGGACAGTCTGGCGCTGGTAAAAGAACTGGTACGTGGGCACGGCAAACAGGCCGACGAGGCCAGCCAGCGGGTCGTGTACCAGATCTCGCGCTGGAAGGCCGGCTTCGTGACGGCGGAACAGGCACTCAAGCAGGCCGAGGATGAATTCAGCCATCATGCCGCGCGCCTGTATGTGGCCTATGACGAGAGCCTGCGTACCTACAATGCGGTCGATTTCGACGACCTGATTATGCTGCCGATCCTGCTGCTGCGTGAAAACGACCAGATCCGGAGCCGCTGGCAACAGCGGATCCGCTACCTGCTGGTCGATGAGTACCAGGACACGAATACGAGCCAGTACGAGCTGGTCAAATTGATTGTCGGGGAACGCCATGGTCTGACCGTGGTCGGCGACGATGATCAGTCGATTTATGCGTGGCGTGGTGCGCAACCGGAAAATCTCGCCATGCTGAAACAGGATTTCCCGTCACTGCATGTCGTCAAACTCGAGCAGAACTACCGCTCGATGGGCAACATCCTCAAGGCGGCGAATACACTGATTGCGAATAATCCGCACGTCTTTGAAAAGCGCCTGTGGAGTGAAATGGGCCCCGGCGAGATGATCAGGGTCATCAGCGCCAGCAATGAAAACGACGAGGCGGAAAAAGTCGTCACCCGTCTGTTGCATCACAAGTTCATGAACCGCAGCGAGTTTGGCGACTATGCGATCCTGTACCGCGGCAACCATCAGTCACGACTGTTTGAACGCGCCCTGCGCGAATACCGTGTCCCCTATTTCCTCAGCGGTGGCCTGTCTTTCTTCGCCTACAGCGAGATCAAGGACCTCATGGCCTACCTGCGGCTGCTGGCCAATCCCGACGACGACAATGCCTTCCTGCGCATTGTGAATACACCGCGTCGCGAGATCGGCCCGGGCACGATGCAGAAGCTGGCCGAATTCGCCGCCCCGCGAACACTCGGCCTGTTCGCCGCCTGCTTTGAAGATGATCTGCAGGAGCATCTGGGTAACCGTGCCGCAAGTCGTTTGACCGGCTTCAGCCGCACGATCACTGAATTCGCGGATCGCGCCGAACGTGAAAACCCGATCCAGGTGATTCGTGAGCTGGTCAGTGAGATCAACTATTTCATGTGGCTCGAAGACAGCAGTGCCGATGACAGGGCCGCAGAACGACGCCGCGATAACGTCCTCGAACTGATTGACTGGCTAGAGCGCACCTACAAGGACATGGGGGAAACCGTCTCGCTGGCAGACCTGCTCAACCGCCTCACCCTGCTGGACATTCTCGATCGTCAGGATGAAGAAACCGATCGCGACCGGGTCAGTCTGATGACCCTGCATGCCTCGAAGGGCCTTGAATTTCCCCACGTCTTCCTGGTCGGTATAGAAGAAAACCTGCTACCGCATCGCACCAGCATCGAGGAAGACAATATCGAGGAGGAACGCCGCCTCGCCTATGTCGGCATTACACGCGCACAGAAAACACTGACGCTGACCCACGCCAAACGTCGCAGCCGTTACGGCGAAACCGAACAATGTGAGCCGAGTCGCTTCATTGATGAACTGCCATCCGATCTGCTTGAGCGCCAAGGACAGGAACAGAAAAAAGACAATCCGCGCGAAACCGGCCAGGCCACGCTGGCCGGCCTGCGCGATATGCTGCAAAAGAACTAGACGTCAAGCAGCACCTTCAAGGGCTTGCGCGTACCGGCTATCTTGCAGGCCTGCTGCCCGTAACCATAGGGGAACATCGTATAGACAAACTTGCGCGTTGCCCTTTCTGTACCTGACTACTCCCTTGGGTCCGGCAGGTAACACTCGTTATCCGTCTCAGGCAAGTCTATGCTCACTTGTGCTGACATATCTGCGATGTCTTTTATCAATGCGCATCTGGCACGACACCGGTCTGCGGCATGTTTGCCAGGCCGGTAGCACGCGCATGTTCCTGAAAACCCTTGTTGCGCCAGAAGAAAGCACCCGGCATCGTGGTCGGGATCACCATGACATAAAACAGTGCCCGGCCAATAACACTGGACAACACGGTCATTACGGCAGCAACGACCCAGAGCAAAATGCCTGGTAAATCCGCCTCGCCGAACAGACCAAGCATGGCAACAAGCAGGATTGCACAGGCAAGGCTGGTGTTCCGCAACAACCAGGTTTTGCCAAACGTAGTCCTCTGCTCATAATGTGAGGCTGCCCCCTCTCCTCCCCTGCTTTGCAAAGCCTTGCCGTGGCGCCACAGGCCAAACGCTTCAATGATCAGGCCCAGCGTCATGGGTATCGCCAGCATACGCAACAAGCCGGCCACATCGTCGCCGGCAAACCAGCCCACAGGCACAAATACAAGACCGGTCAACAGGGCACCGATGCTCAGCATATTGCCATAAAATGCGGTCAACACCTGCCAGTGATCCCAGAACGGACGTGCCTGGATGCGGTAGATGCGCTGCATGAAGTACAGTGCAACCGGACCGGCAAGCAGCGCGAGCCAGCCAAGCACTTCACGTAATGACAACGCAAATGATTCAGGCAGCCACAGAAAACCGGGCCAGGCCGATAATATCGCGTATCCTGCCAACAGGTTATAAAACACGGCAATCCCGGCGACTTCACGGGATACCGGTGAATACCTCAGGTTATTGAAGGCACGATAAAACCGGCGTGGCTTGCCCAGATGCATGGTCGACAGAAACAGGGCAAAAGTTTCCATGCCGAGTATGGCAAATAACATGACCGGGTAGGCAACCGGATGGGATTCTGCTGTCAGTTGTGACAGACCAAGTAGCGGCGCTAGGAACAGCAGTGCAAAGGCACCCACAACAGCCTGGGTAATTAGCGTAAAGACGACAAGCGGATCTTCACGTGAACGCAGTTTACGCAGGTTCCATTCACGTTTCGTGATTTTCTCGCGAACTTTCGTGCGGTATTTTCCCTTGCCCTGTTCATCGCGCTCGTAACGCAATGGCATCGCATCCGGGCGCGTCATCTCGCGAGGCAAGGTCTTTTTTTGCTGGAAGCGGATGTTCGGATGCGTGATATCCGGTGTCGGGAAGCCGGGGATCTGTGTTTCGAGTTGGTCACGATTTTCCGGCGTGGTCTCGACAACGCCAAAATCCAGGGCACCGGCGAGACAGGCCGAGGCGCAGGCAGGCTTGAGGCCCACTTCGAGGCGGTCCACGCACATATTGCACTTCTCGACCTGACCGTTAACAGGGTCGAGTTGCGGCGCGTTGTAAGGGCATACCCAGGTACAGTAACCGCAACCAAAGCAGATATCAGGATCCTGCAACACCGCACCATATTCCGCGAACTTGGTATAGGCACGTGTCGGACAACCCTTCAAACATACCGGGTCATCACAATGATTACACGCCATGGAGATATTCATGCGCGTATAGGCCGGCCAGCTACCCCCCTCTACATACCCCACAGAGCGGAACGCCAGGTGTGGCGGCAGATTATTCTTTTCGCTACATGCTGACTCGCAGGCATGGCAGGAGATACAGTTATCGGCATTGAAATAAAACCCGTGCTGCTTGTAGCGATCAGGATTAGTACTGACCGAGTCATCACCATTAATGTTCAGCGACTGGTGGGCACGTGGATCGGTTTCTGAAACGAGAGTAACCGGCTTTCCATAACGGTTTACCTCTGGCGCATCGACTTCCGGCACAAAGGCGTACCCTGGTTCATCGGCGCGTACGGTAACGGCAGGTTTTCTTGTCTTGTCCAGCATATCACTTCACTCTAGTAAGAACGTGCCGCAAAATTTCTGACTGCAGCGGCATCCTGGTTATCTACAGGCTCTATCCTGACCGAGCATTGTTTGAAGGCCGGTTGCCGTGAGTGCGGGTCCAGCAGGCCCAGCGTCAGCCGGTTTACACACTCGTGATAGTGAAACGGAATGAAGACCATATTCGGTGGTACCCGGTGTGTAAGCTGCACCATGACCACAGCATCTCCCCTGCGCGAGGTCAGACGTGCATAATTACCATGCTCGATGCCGAGTTCGTGCGCCGCGTCCGGGTTCATTTCCATGTATGGCGTTGGACTGAACTTGTTCAGATTACCGACCTTGCCGGTTCGGGTGCGTGTATGGAAATGTTCTACGACGCGGCCACTGTTTAACCAGAACGGGTATTCGTCATCCGGGCGCTCATTGTTATCAATAAACGGCAAGGGGATCAGTTTCGCCTTGCCATCTTCATGCTGAAATATACCATCACTGTACAGGCGTGGTGTACCGGCGCCCTCACCTTCGGCACAGGGCCACTGTATACCTCGTTGTGCCTCGATCTTTTCATGGCTCATGCCGGAATAGTCGAGCATACGTCCCTTCGATAGCTGACGCAGTTCGTCAAACACGCCACTTGACGTTTCCGGGAACCGGATTTTTCTGCCCTGCTCGAAGCGCTTTGCCATCTCGTTGAATATCCACAGATCCGGCTTCGATTTTTCATACGGTTTGATGACGTTACGGATCAGGTTTACGCGGCGCTCGGTATTGGTGAAGCACCCCTCCTTCTCCGCCCAGATGGCAGCCGGGAGGTAAACATGACTGTACTCATTGGTTTCGACATCCTCATAGGCGTCCTGTACAACAAGAAACTCGAGTTTCTCCAGTATCTTGCGGATGCGTGCCGTGTTGGTCATCGACGTCATAGGGTTGGTGGCGACCAGCCATAAGCCCTTGATCTGACCGGTCTCGATTGCCGGGAAAATATCGGTCTGGAACAGGCCTCGTTGTTTCGGAAAGAATTCCGGGTCGATACCCCAGTACTCGGCAATATCATTCCTGTCCTGTTCATTTTCCAGCGCCCGGTAGCCCGGCAGGCCAGAACACGACGACCACTCGCGTGTTCCCATGGCGTTACATTGCCCGGTAATAGACAGGCTGGTCCCGCCCGGTTTGCCGATATTGCCTGTAATCAGGTTAAGATTATTTATGGCAACAACACCGTCAGAACCGTGTGTGCTCTGGTTGATACCCATGGTCCAGATCGTCATCGCCGCCCCTGCCTTTGCATAGGTGCGTGCGACATTACGAATCGTGTCTTCGTCGATGCCGCATATCCGTGAGGCAGACACCGGATCATACTGCTCTACAAGCGTTGCGAATTCATCGTAGCCCGAGGTATGGGCCTCGATATACTCCCGGTCGGCCAGCTCCTCTGCAAGGATGACATGCGCCAGGCTGTTAAGCAGCACGAGGTCGGTACCCGGTGTGATCGGCAAGTGTATGTCAGCCATTTGTGCGAACATGGTGACACGTGGATCGACAACGATGATTGGGAACTTGCGTTTTTCGAGGGCCTGGCGCAGGCGCCAGAAGATCACCGGGTGTTGTTCAGGCAGATTGGAACCTATTGCCAGCAAACACTCTGTATGTTCAAAATCCTCGTAACAACCAGGCGGGCCATCTGATCCAAAGGAACGCTTGTAGCCTGATACAGCCGATGACATGCACAGCGTTGTATTGCCGTCATAATTGTTCGTGCCGATCACACCACGCGCCAGTTTACCCAGCGTGTAGAACTCCTCGGTCATGATCTGGCCGGTAGAGACTATTGCAAACGAGTCACGTCCGTATTGTGTCTGTATACGCCTGATCTCATCGCCGACCCTGTCTAGTGCCATGTCCCAGTCTGCTTCAACAAAGTCGTCATGCACCTTGTTGCGCAGCAATGGCGTACGGCCGCGTCCTGGTGTGCGGAACAGTTCATGTTCAAAGATGCCCTTCAGGCACAGCTTGCCACGATTGACGTCCGCACTGCCAACGCCACGTGATGCAACAGCCTCGCCCTTGTTATCCAGTCCAACCTCGATGGAACATCCCGTGGAACAGTACCCACATGTCGTATACTTCCATTCTACGACACCCTTGTCGGCAATACGGATCGGGTTTTTCTTGCTACGACCAAACAGCATATGCTTATCTACCTAGCGATTAGGACAACCTTCATCTGGCACCAGAGAAAGATGTACGACACCAGCCTCAACTCGAACCGGGTAAGACGCTGCGCAGCCCTCATCAGGTGCAACCGCCTCGCCGGAATCAAGCATGATCTTCCAGTCATGTAACGGGCAGGCAACGCGCTTGCCATGCACGATACCCTGAGACAAGGGGCCACCCTTGTGTGGACAACTGTCCTTCAGAGCAAACACCTCGTCATCTGCGGTACGAAATATGGCAATGTCACCGTCAGCAGTTGTGACGACACGCGCACCCAGACGCGGGATTTCATCGATCGCACCCACTTCCAGCCAGTTATCGATAGTGTCAGTTGTTGTGCTTACCGTTTGTATTATCATACCGCTCACCCTACCTGCTTCATTGGCACAAACTCATGGGCATCCTTGCCCCGTACACGTTCTGCCCAGGGGTCCTGTTGGGCAGATTGCTGGGAGATCTTGAAGCGTTGCGCCAGTTCCAGACGTCCGGATGCATCATCCAGGATGCGTTGCTTGACGTAACTCAGGCCAACGCGCTCTATCCATGGTGCGGTGCGTTCCAGGTAATGCGCTTCCTCACGGTATAGCTGGATAAATGCAGTCGAGTACTCGATAACCGCTTCCGGGGTATTCACGTTGCATAGGAAATCCGTCGCACGGACTTTCACGCCGCCATTACCACCGACATGCAGCTCATAGCCAGAATCAACACACACAACACCGAAGTCCTTGATGGTTGCCTCGGCACAGTTACGTGGACAACCTGACACCGCCATCTTGAACTTGTGTGGCATCCAGGAACCCCAGGTGATCTTCTCCAGTTCAATACCCAGACGTGTCGAATCCTGGGTGCCGAACCGGCACCATTCCCTGCCAACACAGGTCTTGACTGTGCGTAACGCCTTGCCGTAGGCATGACCGGACACCATACCG
>JASFME010000093.1:0-8319 GCA_050117725.1 Granulosicoccaceae bacterium
ACCCGTTTCAAACAGGCCACCACCGGCCAACAGCGGCACGATCGATAACATCTTCGCACTCGTGCCGAGCTCGAGGATCGGAAACAGATCGGTCAGGTAGTCACGCAACACGTTACCCGTGACCGAAATCGTGTCCTCGCCTGCCTTGACGCGTTCCAACGTGTGCAGCGTGGCCTCAAACGGTGACATGATCTGAATATCGAGACCATTCGTATCATGGTCTTGCAGACAGGTTTCCACCTTTTCAATCAACTTCGCATCATGAGCACGATCCCGATCCAGCCAGAAGATCGCCGGCTGGCCGGTCAGGCGCGCGCGCGTCACCGCGAGCTTCACCCAGTCGCGGATCGGAATATCTTTGGTCTGGCACATGCGCCAGATATCGCCGGGCGCAACGCTGTGTTCGAGTAACATGTTACCTGCCGCATCCGTGACACGCACCGTCCCGCTGGCAGGGATCTCAAAGGTCTTGTCATGCGAGCCGTACTCTTCGGCCTTTTGTGCCATGAGGCCGACGTTGCTCACACTGCCCATGGTCGCCGGGTCAAACGCGCCATGTTCTTTACAGAAATCAATCGTGGCCTGGTAAATACCGGCGTAATTGCGATCCGGGATTATCGCCTTGGTATCGTGTAACTGGCCGTCCGGGCCCCACATCTGGCCGGACGAGCGGATCATCGCCGGCATCGAGGCATCAACGATCACGTCACTGGGCACGTGCAGGTTGGTAATACCCTTGTCGGAATTCACCATTGCCAGTTCCGGGCGCGCGTCAAACACCGCATCAATGTCGGCTTCAATCACGTTGCGCTCGGCCTCCGGCAAGCTCGCGATCTTCGCCAGCACATCGCCAAAGCCATTACGCGGGTCGACACCGAGCTTTGTGAACGTCTCACTATGCTTTGCAAACACGTCCTTGAAAAATACGCTGACCGCATGCCCGAAGATGATCGGATCGGAGACCTTCATCATCGTCGCCTTCAGGTGCAGGGACAGCAACACACCCTGCTCTTTCGCATCGCGTATGGCGGCTTCAAGAAACTCGCGCAGCGCTGCGACAGACATGACCGAGGCATCAATCACCTCGCCATTCAGCACGGGTGTCTTTTCTTTCAGTACGGTTACCTTGCCATCATCAGCAACAAGTTCAATCTTCACCTCGCCCGCGCTGTCGATCACCGACGAGCGTTCACTGCCATGAAAATCGCCTTCACCCATCGAGGCGACGTGGGTCCTGGACTCCGCCGACCAGGCACCCATCGCATGCGGGTGCTGGCGCGCATATTCCTTCACCGGGCCGGCAACCCGGCGATCCGAGTTGCCTTCCCGCAACACCGGGTTGACCGCACTGCCGAGCACTTTCGCGTAACGCGCCCTGATGGACTGCTCAACGTCCGTTTGCGGATCGGCAGGAAAATCGGGGATGTCGTAACCTTGGCCCTGCAGTTCCTTGATCGCCGCGGCCAGCTGCGGCACCGAGGCACTGATATTCGGCAGTTTGATGATGTTGGCCCCGGGCGTTTTCGCCAGCGCCCCTAATTCTGCCAGGGCATCGGCCTGCTTCTGATCTTCCGTCAGCTTGTCCGGAAAGTTCGCGAGGATACGGCCGGCCAGCGAGATATCGCGGGTTTCAATCGCAATGCCCGCCGCACGCGTGAAGGCCTGAACAACGGGCAAAAACGAATACGTGGCCAGGGCCGGGGCTTCATCGGTCATCGTGTAGAAAATCGTGCTGGCATTGGGCATGGTGAAAGTCCCTGAAACTTATTAATTTGTGGGTTAGATAACGACGGCCAGCATCCACAGCGGCGACCGCAAAAGACACGTAGTATAGTGAAAATCGGGGGTGGGTTCACGCCCGGGGCCGCGCGGTATGGCTGGCCTTCAGGCCGGCTGAATCGCGATCTACGCTTGCCGCCGTAAACACCCGCACACCCATCAGATCCGCACTTCACCAACGCCGGAACTGGCATGATTATTCTTGCAATACCCCTCTTGCAGAAAAAACATCATTCGCATTCAGGACTTTTAGTCATATAAATGTCAAAGAATGTGATCAGGGTCACGTATATTATCCGCTAACAGGCCGATATTTATCATTCCATATCAACTCTTTTAAGGCTATTCCCCATGAATATACGTTATCTGGTTTTCGCGGCGACTCTGATGGCCACTGCTCATGTCAGTGCGGACAGTTCAACCCTGAACGCCGCCATTGGCGGCGGTATCGGTGGTGCCGCTGGCGCCGCGATCGGCAATGAGGTGGGTGGTCGCGATGGTGCCATCATCGGTGGCGCGATAGGTGGTGCTGCTGGCGCTGCGGTGAGCACAGACGATAATGCGCAACATCAGCGTCCGGCGCCAAAGACCTACTATCGCAACGGGCCCCGGAACAACCATAATGGCTCGACATTCTGTCCGCCCGGCCAGGCGAAAAAGGGGCGCTGCTGACTCGCCATCACGTTGGCATCCCTGACCCTGTCAGGAGTACGCAATTTGCGCCCACGCGAACCGGGGTTACATTCAGACCTGGTCGCCGGGACACATCGGCGTGTGAAAAAAGAAAGAGGGGCAGAAAGTGATCTTTGCTCCTCTTTTTCAGGAATGCTTGTTCATACAGTGTTTACGGGCAGAGAGTATTGTTTATTAGCACCGCCTCTATTGAATGCCAAATTCCTCGGCCATTTTATTTATTACATGCTTACTTATACTAATAAACGTATCTACCCCTGCCTGGTCATTATTTCTGCGACATTCGTTTAAAGCGGATATTGCGAGATTAATAGCTGCATGATAATTGCCTTTTTCGACAAACTCATAAATTCTTTGCTTTTCTGATTCAATGCCCATTTACAATGTATACCTGTCATGTATTTTCTTACCCATTTTTCGCGGTTAAGGTAAAAACCTACATCCCTTTATACAATTTACTGGAAAGCGTAGTGGCAACTTTTATCCGTAACTAGTTCAGCAGTTGCGTCAGCGTGGCGACAATTTCATCCGCATCCCATTCCACACCACCGTACAGGGTGTATTTGATCTTGCCGTCCTTTCCGATAATAAAATTCGCGGGCGCGGCAAACACCTTCCATTGCTGGATATAGGTACCATCGGTATCCAGCAGGATAGTGAACCCGGGTTTCACTTCCTTGACAAAAGCTTTTACATCGCTGGCTTCTTCCGCCATGTTTACCGCCAGTATTTTAAATGGCTTGCCCTTGAGTTTATCCTGCAGGCGATTCATGGACGGCATTTCTTTCCGGCAAGGGGCGCAATAGGTCGCCCAGAACTGTACCAGCACCACCTGGTTTTTATAATCACTGAGATTATGGACTTTACCTCGCAGGTCCTTCAGCGCCAGGGCCGGCGTCTGGATAGTGCCGGTATAGGGTTTCAATTCGGCAGCACCCGCAATCTGGACAACGGCCGCCGTTAACAACATGAGTGCGATGAGGATCTGTTTCATGTTAGTTGCCATTCAGTTTTTGTATGTGTGAGAAAACCAGCTCCGGTAACTTTCTGGCCAGCGCTGCTTCCGCAGGTGTTTGTTTCGGCCGTGTATAAAAATACCCGCGTACTTTGGGTAACAGCTCGTAGGCAACAGGTGAACCACCCTGTCTTAACTTGCCGCTCAGGTGCGGCAACCCCCAGCGGTTAGGCGTGCGCTCGCCTTCCAGTATGACAAGGGGTAAGCTGGTTTTGCCCACGGCCTCGATATAGACCGGTTCATTGCCGGGCACGGGTTCGAGAAGGTTCAGCCGGGGATAAAGCAGAATCGCGCCTTTCAGTGCTTTATGGCCTGCCTGTTTTTCCCACTCGACGGCCCCGCGCAGCAGCGGTGCAGCTGCGCGCCCGCCTGCGACCAGGTAGATGTCTTTACCGGGCTGCTCTTTATTCATGAGCTCGATGACAGCAGCGACTTCCTGCCCCGGTATCTTGTAAATACTCGACGGCCCCTGCGGTAGAAAGTGGGCGCTCAGGAAATCGGGTAGCCAGACCTCTATCCCCTGCTTGGCCAGGTATTCTGAGGCACGGGTTTCCGGACCAATGCTGCCCTCATTACAGGCCAGCCAGAGCAGGATTTTATCGCCCGTGGCAGGGTAGACGCCGATATCAACATCGATATCGTCCGCGACAGCCAGGGTGACGGTCTCGCTGGCCATGACGGTTGTTTGCCAGGCGAGTGTGAGCAGCAGGCACAGAATAAATACGCTGTGACGGGCATTCAGGCTACACATTCAGCTTCATCTCTTGAGTCGAACATTATTTATATAATGCGTTATTGATTCGCACAAATCATTGACCAGGATCAATAAACATTATTACGTACTAATATACTTTCAGGGCCTCACCACACCGGCAGCCCGGCCAGACACGCGGTTCCCGGTATCGCCCCTCGTGCCTACCGAGTTCAGGGCTTCGGGGATCACTATCGAGTGACGCTGAAAACAACCGTATCCACCGCCCTGGTCGCAAAAACGCCGATCTTCATCATGAGTGCGTTAAGATAAACGCGACACCCTTTTCTCCGTGAAACCTAAGGGGAGCACATGACTATTCAGGAAGCCGTCGAACGCCTCAACACGCAACTGCAACTCAAAGCCAGGCAGAACCGTTTATCACCCGCATTGAAAGCGGCGCATCAGAAAGTGCTGTCGTCGCTCGTCGAGCAAGGCCGCCCACCAAGGGATGACGAACTGCAGTCAGTACTCGGCGAAGCAAGCCTTGCCGACAGTTTGCACAGATTGAGCGCTGACGATCTGGTGGTGCTCGATACGCAAGGCAAGCGCGCGCTGGGTGCCTACCCCGTGACGAGCGAGCAGACCCCCCACAAAATCACGGTGAACGGCCATATCATTCATGCCATGTGTGCCCTGGATGCCGTGTCCGTGGCGCCGATGTTTAACACCGCCGTCTCGATCGCGTCGAGCTGCCACGTGACGCACATCCCGATCACTATCCAGATGCAAGGCAGTGATATTCTGCAGATGACCCCGTCTGCCGAGGTGACGGTGGGCATTCGCTGGCAAATGCCCTCGGCCGTTGCCGCACACAGCATGTGCATGGAAATGGTGTTTCTCAAAGACCGGCAAACCGCAGAAGCGTGGCAAAACGGAGATACGGAAAATATCTCGTTGTTCAGCCTGCCGGAGGCCGTGGCATTTGGTGAAACCTTCTTTTTACCGCTAATGCGTTAACTACACAGGGCAAAATTACTGGATCAGCCACATTATAGTTGTGATTCCTGACCATAAACTCCTGCATACTAGAAAGCAGGTACTATTTATTTGAATCGCCATGCCTATTTCAAACCCATGGGCCGCGGCACAAACAATCGCGGCACACACGCCACTGAAACGTAATCGTTACGTGGATCTGCTGCGTGCGTCTTCTATTGGCATCGTTGTGGTCGGTCACTGGCTCATATCCATGCCGGCCATTGTCGACGGCGAACTGCGTGCCGCCGAATTGCTGCGTGTCGCACCCTGGACACAATGGCTGTCCTGGGCCTTCCAGGTTATGCCGATATTTTTCATCGTGGGTGGTTACGCCAACGCGGCCGCCTGGAAATCCGCACAACGGCGCGACCTTGCCTATGGCGAGTGGGCCACCGCGCGCCTGCAGCGCCTGGTCGGTCCCGTTGTGCCACTGCTGATCTTCTGGACCCTGCTAGCCATCATCGCGCGTCAGCTCGGGATGCAAACGGAAACGATCCAGACTGCATCACGGGCTGCCTTCATCCCCCTGTGGTTTCTTGCCGTCTATATCATGGTGGTTGTCTCAACACCGCTGACCTATTTTGCCTGGCGGCGGTTTGGCCTGGCCTCATTCCTGGGACTGGCCAGCATCGCCGTGGTGATCGATATTGCGGCTTTTGCCGGTGGCTTCACCCCGCTGCGCTGGGTGAACTACGCCTTTGTCTGGCTGGCCGTCCACCAGCTGGGCTACCTGTGGCGCGATGGCCGGCTCGCGGGACCGGCATATGCCTGGCCGTGGGCTGTTGGCGGGCTGGCAGCCCTGATCCTGCTGGTCACACTCGCAGGCTATCCGATCAGCATGATCAGCGTGCCGGGCGCAGAGGTGTCCAACAGCAGCCCTCCGACGGTGGCACTACTGGCGCTCGGTGCGTTTCATGCCGGTCTCCTGCTCGCCCTGGAACATCCCGCGCGCGCCTGGCTGAGGAGATTACGCCCCTGGACGGTGACCATCCTCGTCAATGCAAATATTATGACGCTGTACCTGTGGCACATCACTGTAATGTTATTGACGGTCGGCATCGCCGTGCTCCTCGGTGGGATCGGCCTGGAGGCCGCGCCGGGCAGTCAGCATTGGTGGTGGTTGCGTCCCGTGTGGATCGCCCTCCTGTTCGTGCTCACCTGGGGATGTGTGCTTGTGCTGGCACCGTTTGAACGCAACGCGAAAATCTGGCGTGGTCAAGCGTTGTCGGCGTGGCGCATTGTAATCGCGGCGGTCATCGTCTGCAGCGGGCTTGCCTCGATCACGCGCTTCGGGATCGGTGATCCCGGTGCGTTAGGGGTGCGCCTGTCGATTGTCGTGTGGACACTGCTCGGTGCAGCACTCCTGGTACCGTCGAATCCGTTTCGCCGCCAGCGCTGAACATATTGTCTGTAAAAAAAGTGAACCAGTGACTACTTTTCCTGTGGGCTGACAGCAAGCTTTTCCAGGAGCTTCTCCGACTGTAGCGCAAGGATCCGATTGCTCGTCTACTTTCGGCGAAGCTGTCATGCACTGCCCGCGCATACCGGGTCTACGGACTTAAAGGCGTGACCGATATCAGTCAACAGGAGGCCTTCATTACTTTTTTATGAACTTCGGCCGATGCCCTGGAACGGTCCCTGGGACGCATTTCTAAAAGGTAATAATCAAGCAAAAAGCGGTCATTCAAAAAACTTCGCCGTGTAAGTTTCCCATACGTTTGCTGTACATTGATTTCTGTACATCATACGATAATTTCTTACATCCTCAGGCGTGGATTGTCATCCCGGTGCAGGCCGGCATCCAGACAATCAAACTGGATTCTGGCCCGCGTCAGAATGACACAGTGAAAGCTGTTTCAATCGAGTCTGTCGCCGTGGGCAGCAAGGACGCTGCCGGTATAGAACATGGCGGGATGTTGCACATGATATTCAAGCTGCCGAGCACCAGATTTGACACTGACTCAGATAATAAGGATTGGAATTCGCGTTGATTAACGCCAGATGTTATTGATGGAGAAGCCGCGCGACCTTACACGGTCGCGCGGCTGATAACTTCAGGGCTTCTTCGGAGTGCTGTAGGGTACTTCTTTCTGGAAGGGTACCCAGGTGGTTTCATAGCCAACAAAAAATTGTCCTTCAACAATCTCTTTCTGGGTGGTTGTCACATATTTTGTCTTGCCTTCAGGAACCTTGGGTCTTGTTTTAGGTGCAGCGCTCATAATCAATACTCCTCTATGGGTTAAAAACGGGAGGAATTTAAACAGCTATGTCAGCTCCTCCCACTTAAAACTGACGTAAATTATATACTATCGTCGCTTGTAATGTCCCTTTCCGGGAATCACATGCCGCACGCCCCCCTGGGGGTTCTCCACATCACCCTCGTAGCGCGGAATGATGTGAATATGCACATGAAAAATACTCTGCCCGGCTGCCGGCCCCACGTTTACGCCGATGTTGTAACCATCGGGTTTGAACTCCTCGTCCAGCAGCTTGCGCTCCTCGGTTATCAGCGCCATGCAGGCGTTGATCTCTTCGGGTGTCAGGTCGAAAAAGCTGGCAACATGGCGCCGCGGGATGACCAGGGTATGCCCCGGACTCACCGCGTAGCTATCGCGGGCACTGTAAGCCAGTTCATTTTGCAAAGACACCCCACGTGGATCCTTACAGAACAGACACGGGTTATTCGGGTCTCTTTTTGGTTCTGCCTTTGCTTCAGCCGTCAAAGCTCAATTCCCGTATGCCAAACTAAATTTATTAGCCAACTATGGCAGTGGCACCTTGACGGTACCTTCAACGTCAGGTGCTTCCTCGGGCTTGCCACCAAATTCCATCTCCTCTTCAGTGGCATCGCGGACCTCCCTGATCTCCAGCCTGAAGATGACCTTTCTGCCACACAACGGATTGTTACCGTCGATGGTGACTGACTTTTTATCCACTCGTGTGACGATAAATGTCTTGGTCTGACCTTTATCGTTTTCCATCAAGATAGACGTACCGACTTCGCGATATTCCTCGGGTACATTTTGTATTGGCTCGATAATCACCAGGGACTCATCCCTCGGGCCATACAACTCGTTGCAGTCTATCGGCACCTCGATGA
>JASFME010000094.1:0-8188 GCA_050117725.1 Granulosicoccaceae bacterium
TGGGGCTGCGTTATTTAACAGAAAATGACACTACTGTCATTGCAGAATATTATCGCAATGGCGCGGGCTACAGCAGGTCCGAACTGGATGATTTCTACCGGGCTGTTCATGCTGCCGACTATACCGGCAATGCCGCGTTGCTGGATAAACTGGAGAGCCTGGCCCGCCAGGGCTACGCAAAACGCAATCCCGGAAAGAATTATTTTTATCTTCGTATAAGCAACAAGGAACCGTTCGATATTCTCTATTTCACTCCCTCTGTAACGGCCATTATCAACATGGATGACAGCAGTTACTCCCTGGCCCCGGAATTGCTCTATACCGGCATTACCAATCTTGAACTGCGATTACGTGCAACCATCCTTGAAGGTGAGCGTTTTTCGGAGTTTGGTGAAAAGCTCAATAGCAACAAGCTGGAGTTCAGGTTGCGTTATTATTTTTAATGTACGGGACAGGTGTAACAGGGTATGCGATGAGTTGGATGGACGGTTATTACGTTCTAATCTGGTACTTCAGTTGTTTTGTGTATAGAACTGCACTTGTGTACTGCCGATGTGGATCATGTCACCATCCCGTAACAGCCAGCTTTTCTCGCCGATATCGTTGTTACCGACAGTAATGTCGTCATCCCCGAGTTTTGAAATATGATAACCGTCGCTTCGCCGTGTTATCAGTGCGGGCTGCAAACCATACTTACCCAGATCAGTCAGGCCTGATTTCAGCTTCAGGGTCTTGCCGAGCTTTTTGCCGCTGAGGATTTGTAGCCAGCCGTTGGCCTGTTTCTTTTTCGGGGATGAGGAAGGCGGTGTCTCTGGCACTGGTCCCGGTGCTTCTGCCACCTCTGTGACAAAGCCGGGTTCATGCGTGACAATATCTTCGACGCTGTAGATCAGGACATGTTTGCCAATCCGGATGAGGTCATCGTCAACGAGTTTGTGTTCGAAAACCGGTTTGTGGTTTACAAATGTGCCATCCTCGCCGCTGTCGTTATGCAGGACACTGTCGCCCCTGGTGGTGATCAGGCGGGCATGCACAGGCTGCAGGGCAAGGCTGTCGATGTGAATATCGCAGCCGGGGTCGCGGCCGATAGTCATTGTGCCTTCCTTGACAGCAATGAGGCGCAGGGTCTTGCCCTTGAATGACAGCGTCAGTTTCGGCACGTCTGTATATCCATATATAACCGATTATTAAAACAGATTATAGACGCAATATATCAGGCGGTGCATTATATTTCGTCGCTGTGAATACCGCTCTTGTCGGGCATGACCGGATAAATTTTCGCGGTTTTGACGACACTGTCGCCCGCCTGGATGATTTCCATCGGGTAGCCGTTGATCATGAGGCTGGTACCCTGTTCCGGGATGTCCTGCAAGTGCTCCAGGATCAGGCCATTCAGTGTCTTTGGCCCGTCTGTTGGCAGTCTCCAGCCGAGCAACTTGTTCAGCTCACGGATATTGGCCGTGCCATCCACCACCCATGTGCCATCTTCCTGTGGATGGACCTCCTTGATGCTGGTCATCGGGTCGGTGGTAAATTCGCCGACAATCTCTTCAAGGATATCCTCGAGCGTCACCAGTCCCTGTACCTCACCGTATTCATCAACCACGATACCGACGCGGCGACGTTTTTTCTGGAAGTTCAGTAATTGTTTATGTAATGGCGTGTTTTCCGGAACAAAATAAATATCCTGGGCCGTAGCCAGCAGTGTCTCGGCGGTAAGGTTATTCTGGGTCAGCAGTTTCATGATCCGGCGCAGGTGAATAATGCCGACAATCCGGTTTATGTCACCGCGGTACAGCGGCAGGCGGGTATGTTGTGCGCTGTAAATTTGTTCGAGCACATTGCTCCAGTCGTTGTCGATATCAATACCGATGATGTCTCCACGCGGTACCATGATGTCATTCACGGTCACCTGTTCGAGATCGAGTATCCCCAGCAACATATTCTGGTGTGAACGCGGGATCATACTGCCGGCCTCGAGCACGACAGTGCGCAATTCTTCCTGGCTCAGTGTCATGCGGTCTTCGCGCATTTCGATGCGCAGCAGGCGGAACATGCCGGTCGTGAACAGGTTCAGTAGCCAGACAAACGGTGTACTGATTTTCATTAAGGGCACGAGTAACAGTGTCGCCGGGAAGGCGAATTGCTCCGGTCGTACCGCGGCAAGCGTTTTCGGTGTGACTTCGGCGAACAACACCATGATTACGGTGAGAAACATCGTAACCAGGAAAGGGTCCGGTTCGTAGAACAGGCGAAAGGACAGTATGGTAGTCAGGACACTGATCAGGATATTGACAAAATTATTACCAAGCAGCAGTAAGCCGAGCAGCCGATCCGGTTTTTCGAGCAGGCGACTCGCACGCAGCGCGCCGGCATGCCGGTCACGCGCCAGGTGGCGCAGGCGATAACGGTTCAGTGCCATCAGGCCGGTTTCCGAGCCGGAGAAAAAGCCGGAAACGATGATCAGGAAAAACAGCAGGAGCAGTAATATACCTATGGGTATGTCGTCCACAGGGTGGAAACCTCTCTTATGACGGGATCAACATGTTGTACGGTGAACACAGGACAGTCAAGCTGACCAGGCTGATCAGGACTTCAATTGCTCAGGATCAATTCGAGTACCAGTTTGCTGCCGAAATAGGCCAGCAGTAATACGCCGAAACCGGTCAGTGTCCAGCGAATCGCAGTACGGCCACGCCAGCCGGACAGCCAGCGCCCGGCCAGCAGGATACCGAATACGCTCCAGGCCAGCAGTGACAACACGGTCTTGTGCACAAGGTGCTGGGCAAAAATATCCTCGAGATACAGTATCCCGGTCAGCAGTGACAGGCTGAGCAGGACAAAGCCGCCGGCAATCAGCCGGAACAGCAGGTTTTCCATTTCCTGCATGGGGGGGAGGGCGCGCATAAAGCCGCCGGGGTGCTTGTGACGCAGCTGACGGTCCTGGATGGCCAGCAACACCGCCTGCAGGGCGGCAATGCCAAGCAGGCTGTAGGCCAGCAATGACAACACGATATGCAGTTCAATGTGGCTGGCCTGGCTGTTCAACAGGATGCGTTGCCCCGGTATGAGCTGTTCCAACAGCATGGCCAGGGCGGCCAGCGGCAGGATCACAATACCCAGGCTTTCGATGCGCTGGAACAGCGCGGTGACCAGCATAAGCAAGGCAACCAGCGCGGTAACCAGTGACAAGGCATTGAAAAACCCCAGGTTTATACCACTTTCGGTGATCAGCGTGGACGCCAGCACACTGCCGTGCAGGATCACGGCGCCAAACCCGAGCGACAGCAGTGGCAGCCGATTGTACGGTTGCACCCCCTGGCCGCCGGCTAACCGCCGACCAAGCAGGAAGGTGGTCGCAAGATACAGGGCGATGGCGAGGGTTGTAATGATAACGGGGTCCATGGTGGCAGGCCGAATGTGATCCTTGTGGTGTGTGGCCGTTTAGAAATAACTCTGTTAGGCTTTTGATTGACAAGAATAATGGCATATTTCCGGGGCGCATAGAAGCGTCTCCGGCACGAATGCAGGAAGCAGATAGGATCTTGTAGGAAATTTGCGGCTTTTGTGAAGAATCTGGCAGTACGATGGTGATTGTGCTGGCATTATTGTCAAGCTTGCAGAACAATAACGAAAATAATAAGGGATGTTATTGACTACATGAATATTAGAGTGCTCGGTTGCAGCGGCGGTATAGGCCAGGGCCTGCATACCACGTCGTTGCAGATTGACGATGACATTTTGATTGATGCCGGTACAGGTCTGGGTGATCTGGATCTTGAGGCGATGGGACGTATCAAACATATTTTTGTTACGCATTCACATCTCGATCACGTATGTTTCATTCCCTTGTTGATAGACACGATTTTTGACCGCGTCGAGGAACCGGTGGTGATTCATGGTCAGGAATCGACGCTGCAGGCGCTGCAGGCCTATATTTTCAACTGGGTCGTCTGGCCCGATTTCGCCGAATTACCGCGCCCGGACCGGCCGGTGCTCAGTTACAAGGTCATGTCACCGGGTGACACTGTCGAGATCAATGGCCGGAAAATCGAGATGATCAAGGTCAACCATATCGTGCCTGCCGTGGGCTACCGGATCGAGTCCGAGACAGGCGCTGCCTTTGCCTTCAGTGGTGATACAAGCACGAATGACACGTTCTGGTCGGCGCTCAATGCCCATGACCGCCTTGATCTGTTGTTCGTCGAATCGGCGTTTTCTGACAAGGATCGCAAAATCAGTGAATTGGCGAAGCATTATTGCCCGGCAACGCTGTCTGCCGACCTCGCAAAGCTGCGGCAC
The DNA here is from genome assembly GCA_050117725.1 of Granulosicoccaceae bacterium. Taxonomy (GTDB): domain Bacteria; phylum Pseudomonadota; class Gammaproteobacteria; order AKS1; family AKS1; genus JASFJH01. The sequence goes on from JASFME010000094.1 coordinate 4,303, forward strand.
CAGTCGGAAATTTACCTGACGCATCGCAAACCCGGCGATGAGGGCAGGATCCTGCAGGAAGTGCATGAACACACCGGTAACCGGAGCATACAGGCTTTGGCCGGCGGCGAACTATTTACGCTATAATAGTCCCCCTCTATAACCGTTTTTCGCAGACCGATTGGTCTGCAGGGTAATCATGTTTGAAACACTGACCGAACGACTTTCCTCCACCCTGAAAAATCTGCGTGGCCAGGGGCGCCTGAGCGAGGACAATATCAAGGAGGCCCTGCGCGAGGTGCGCATGGCATTGCTCGAGGCCGATGTGGCATTGCCCGTGGTCAAGGGCTTTATCGAGCGGGTGCGCGAGCGCGCTATCGGCCAGGAGGTGCTGCAAAGCTTGACCCCCGGCCAGGCGCTCATCAAGGTCGTCAATGAAGAACTCGTGCATGTCATGGGCGATGCCAACGAGGCGCTCGACCTGGCTGCCCAGCCGCCGGCAGTTATCCTTATGGCCGGCCTGCAGGGTGCGGGCAAGACGACGAGTGTCGCGAAACTGGCGCGCTGGCTGACCGAGCGCCACAACAAGAAGGTGCTTGTGGTCAGTGCCGACGTCTATCGCCCGGCGGCGATCGAGCAGCTCAAGACCCTGGCAGGCGAGATCGGGGTCGACTGTTTCCCGAGCAGCGCCGACGAGGACCCCATAAATATCGCCAATGCGGCGCTCGAGCATGCGCGCAAGCAGTATTTCGATGTGCTGATCGTCGATACCGCCGGCCGCCTGCATATCGACGAGGCCATGATGGGCGAGATCAAGGCCCTGCACGCGTCGCTCAAACCGGTGGAGACCCTGTTCGTCGTTGACAGCATGACCGGCCAGGATGCGGCGAATACAGCCAGGGCCTTCCACGATGCCTTGCCACTGACCGGCGTGATCCTGACCAAGACCGACGGTGATGCCCGTGGTGGTGCGGCCCTGTCGGTGCGCGAGATCACCGGCAAGCCGATCAAATTCCTCGGCGTCGGCGAGAAAACCGCCGCGCTCGAGCCGTTCTACCCGGATCGCATGGCCTCGCGCATCCTCGGCATGGGCGACATGCTCAGCCTGATCGAGGAGGCGCAGCACAAAGTCGATCACAAGGAAGCCGAAAAACTGGCGAAGAAGCTGCAGAAAGGCAAGGGCTTCGATCTTGGTGATTTCCGCGAACAGTTGCGGCAGATGCAGAGCATGGGCGGCCTGAGCAGTATGATGGACAAACTGCCTGGCGTCGGCGAACTGCCCGAGCAGGTCCGCGGCCAGGTCACGGACAAGAGTTTCGTGCACATGGCAGCGATCATTGATTCGATGACCCCGGAAGAACGCCTGCGGCCACAGCTGATCAAGGGCTCGCGCAAGCGCCGCATCGCGAACGGGGCCGGCCGCACGGTGCAGGAGGTCAATAAGTTGTTGAAACAGTTCACCCAGATGCAGAAAATGATGAAAAAACTCGGCAAGGGCGGCGGCATGAAAAAGCTGATGCGCGGTATGGGTGGCAAACTGCCGATGCCGGGCGGCTCCTCAGGCAAAATGCCTTTTTAATCAATTGATTAGCAGGTAAGACAGCGTTATACTCTGGCCCGGCGCGGAAAATCCGTAAAAACACCGGCAAGCCCCTTTCATTTTGCCGCGATTTGCGTAAAATGTGCCGATTTTTCAGGGCTTGCGTGAATTCGCAGCCGGAATCCCGTTGGTCGGGAACAGAGCAGCACAGAGGAAATACCAGTACATGGTTACTATTCGTTTATCTCGTGGCGGTGCGAAGAAGCGTCCGTTCTATCACGTTGTCGTGACTGACAGCCGCAATCGTCGTGATGGTCGTTACATCGAGCGTGTGGGTTTTTACAACCCGTTGGCCAATCCTGAAAAGGAAACGGCCTTGAGCATTGATATGGAACGCATCAATCACTGGCTGGACAAGGGCGCCAAGACTTCGGATCGCGTTGCCAGGCTGATCAAGCAGGCAGCCTGAGTCATTGCTGGCGGCCGACGCCATGACGGACAAGTACGTCATCGTTGGTCGTATCAGCGGGCTGTATGGCGTGCGTGGCTGGTGCAAGGTGTACTCCTGGACCGACCCGCGCGAAAACATACTCACGTATTCGCCGTGGTACCTGAAGCGCAACGGTGAGTGGCTTGAGTATGAAGTGGCAGAAGGTCGTCGTCAGGGCAAGGCTGTGATTGTGCACATTGCCGGTATCGATGACCGCGACATTGCCGCCAGCTTATTGAATACACAGATTGCCGTGCGGCGTGAGCAATTGCCACCGGCAGCTGAAGGTGAGTACTACTGGTCTGATCTGGTCGGGCTGGCTGTACGCACCATAGCAGGCGTGGAACTGGGCAAGGTTACACACCTGATGCAGACGGGCGCGAATGATGTGCTCGTGGTCAAAGGAGACCGCGAACGCCTTATCCCGTTTTTGCAACCGGACGTGGTTAAACGTGTCGATCTTGATGCAGGCATTATCGAGGTTGACTGGGACCCCGAGTTCTAGGGCCGGCTGTGATGACAGATGCGCCGACGCAGCTAAAGGTCGCAGTAGTGACATTGTTCCCCGACATGGTGCAGGGTGCGTTGAACTACAGCATCCCGGCCCGGGCACGCGAACAGGGTTATCTTGCACTGAGTGTGCATGACCCGCGCGAACATACCGAGGATCGGCATCGCACCGTCGACGACCGACCCTACGGTGGCGGTCCCGGCATGGTCATGAAGGTTGCGCCGTTACGTGCGGCGATTCGCGAGGCCAGGCAAGCGGCCGGCGAGCCTTGCCATGTGGTGTATTTAAGTCCGCAAGGGCGGCGTCTTGAGCAACGCGGCGTGCAGCGACTTGCAGACAAACAACGTCTCGTCCTCGTGGCGGGGCGTTATGAAGGCATCGACGAACGTGTTATCGAGGCCGACATTGATGAAGAAGTGTCGATTGGCGACTACGTATTGAGCGGCGGTGAACTGGCCGCGGCCGTACTCGTCGATGCGATGGTGCGCACAGTACCCGGTGTCCTCGGTGATGCGGAAAGTGCCGAACAGGATTCGTTTGCCAACGGCCTGCTCGATACACCGCATTACACGCGACCTGAAGACATCGATGGTCGCCGTGTACCACAGGTGTTGTTAAGCGGTGATCATGCCGTGATAGCACGCTGGCGAATGAAACAGGCGCTCGGGCGGACCTGGTTACGCAGACCGGATTTGCTGGAGCAGATGGAACTGAATACTGAGCAGCAACAACTGCTTGATGAATTTAAACGTGAACACAGTGGCGATGACGGGTGAGCGGTATTGCCCGAGATCAGGAGCATGACATGAGCAAGATCATTGAACAGATTGAAAACGAACAACTGAAGGCAGATGTGCCGGAGTTCGCAGCGGGTGACACGGTAATTGTCAACGTCAAGGTGAAGGAAGGTAACCGCGAACGTCTGCAGGCCTTTGAAGGTGTTGTTATCGCCAGACGTAACCGTGGCCTGAATTCATCCTTCACCGTACGCAAGATTTCACACGGTGAAGGTGTCGAGCGTGTCTTCCAGACTCACAGCCCGTCTATCGACAGCGTCAAGGTCAAGCGTCGTGGTGATGTGCGTCGTGCCAAGCTTTATTACCTGCGTGATCGCACCGGTAAGGCAGCGCGTATCAAGGAAAAGCTGTAAGCTTTGGGCTTTATGCAGGCGGCTGCAGACAGGCGGGTGGCATCATGACCCGTTTGCTGCAGCCGTTTTTCTTTGCCCGTTTCAGGGCAATTGTCTTACTGGCGAGTGTTCTTCTCGCCAGTTCTCTACAGGCTTCGGCCGCTTCGCTTGATGAATTACAACGCATCTCGGCAAGTGGTGCCGTGGACCTCGCACTGCACCTGTTCGACGAGCAGG
>JASFME010000095.1:0-8138 GCA_050117725.1 Granulosicoccaceae bacterium
CAGGTGTTGTGCCAGCTCCCCACCGGTTCCGGGCAGATATTTACGCTCGGCAGCATGCCGGGAGAGGGTACGCTGCGCCCACCACTGCGGGGCAAAAATGAGCACGACGAGCAATACTGTGCCCAGGGCGACAATCATAATGCTGCCGACAGGCCGTCCAGGCCGGGCTGACCACACTTCATGCCCGCCAGGCGGCAGGCAAATTGCAGAGCCTGTTCTACCGACTGACCGGCCAGACTGGCATGGATCCAGGCCGCGTTGAACACATCACCGGCCGCGCGCGTGTCCATCACCCGGGGAGGCACCCGGGCCGGACTGTGCACAATCCGGCCGGTGGCATCCCGCGCCCAGGCACCCTGCTCACCCCAGGCGCAGACATGGATGCGCGACGCCTGTAACGGCGCATACGCGGCCAGCATCTCCGCGGCACTGTCATAGCCCTGTGCCCGCGCCCAGGCACGTGAGAACAACACGTGATCAACGTATGGCAACAGGCTTTCGATAACGTCGCGCGGTTTTTCGATCTCCAGTGAAATCGGCAATGCCGGATACCTCTCCCTGGCCTGCTGTAACATTTGTCGTGTCACCTCAACATTGCGCCCCTCGACATGCAGCCAGTCGATCTGCGCCAGTTCAATAGCCGTTTCCGCGAGTGTCAGTTCCGGCAGATCGCGGTAGTGCAGGATCGTGCGTGAGCCGCTGTGTTGATTCAGCGTAATGTGCGAGGTTGGCGTCACCGCCGCATGATGCACCGGGCAGGCCGTGTAATCGACACGGTAGTGATCCAGGTCGCGGCGGATCACATCACTCAGCGCATCATCGGCCAGTGTGCCCAGCCACTGGCAGTCATGTCCGAGCTGACTTAGCACCACCAGCGAGTTGGTCGCGTTGCCGCCGCGCCACAGATACTGATCGCGTGCGCGGCATTCCTCGTCTTCGCGCGGATAGCGATCAACGACCTGCACGAGGTCGATGGTCGCGACACCGGTTGCCAGCACACGCGCCACTATTCATCATCCTGTGCGAGCCGGATCTGGCCGTGCTGTTCGATCACGGCAATCGGCTGCAGGGCATCGCCGGCACAGGGGCCGTGCACACAATGGCCGTCCGCAATCCGGAACAGCGCACCATGCAGGGCGCACTGCAGGTATTTCCCGCTGCTATCGAGGAACTGATGCGGTAACCACTCCAGGTTCACTCCGGTATGCGGGCAACGGTTGACATAGGCATGCACGCGACCGTTACGCCGCACCACTACGATATCCCGATCCGCCGCATGTACGCCCTGAGCCTGGCCTTCACCAAGCTCGGCAGAGTTGCATAACACCTGCATGTCAGTCACCCACATGTACGATGAGGCGGCGTGTCCCGCCATGGCGACGGTGTTCCCAGAGATAAATGCCCTGCCAGGTACCCAGTACGGGGCGACCTGACAGGCAGGGTATCGACAGCGAATTCGCCGTCAGCGCGGTCTTGATGTGTGCCGGCATATCATCCGGGCCTTCATCGGTATGCGTGTACAGCGGATCGTTTTCCGCCACCAGCCGTGACAACCAGTTTTGCAGATCATGCTGCACGGCCGGATCGGCATTTTCCTGGATAATCAGACTGGCCGAGGTGTGTTGCAAAAATACCGTACACAGACCTTCATCGATACCGGCCTTGCTGACGATTTCGGCAACCTCATGGCTAATATCGTACAGACCCTGACCACGGGTCTGTACGGTCAGTGTTTCAATCACAACGGGTTTCCGGTTGAATTAATCGCGAACGAGACGAATGCCGATATTATCAAGCTGGCTGTCCCGCGCATAGCTGTTGCGTTTGCGGGTGCGCAGATTATCGGAGGGTGTGTTATAGGCACCACCGCGCACAATGCTCATGGTGCAATCCCCGCGCTGCCACGCCGAGCCATCGGTGGGTGCGCCCTTGTAGGAGGAATTTGCGCAATCCTGGGTCCATTCCATGACATTGCCACTCATATCATGCAAGCCCAGCACATTCGCCTCAAAACTGCCGATCCTGGCCAGCTTGCCATCCAGCTTGCTGCCACAACCAAAACAGTTGGCCTTGCCCTCACCGAGGTCGTTGCCCCACCAGTACACGGTTTGTGCACCGGCAGCCGCGGCATATTCCCATTCGGCCTCGGTTGGCAGGCGGTACGACTTGCCGGTCTGCGCTGACAACCACTTCACATATCGCTGTGCATCGAGCCAGCTGACCTTCGTCACCGGCTGCCCGCTGTCACGGCCTTTCAGGAAACTGCTGTCACGCCCGGTGGCAGACAGGTAACGCCGGTAATCCCCTACCGTGACCTCGTGGCGGCTCATATTGAAGGCCTGTAACGTCACGGTATGGGCTGGCCGCTCATCAAAATTGGTGGACGAACCGGGGCTGCCCATGGTGAAGCTGCCGGCCGGGATCCTCATCATGACCGGTGCGGTGCCACCGATACGCAGGGCATCGCTGAAACTGACCGGTTTGTAACCCGATCCGATAGCCGGCGCGGCCGGCGCAGCAATTGCCGGCTCGGGTTGCGGCGCAGTCACAGGTGTAGCAGCCTGTTCCGCTATTGGCGCAGATTCCGGAACAGCTTCCGGTATATTTTCGGCCACTGGTGGTCGTGGTTGCACGACAGATGTCGGTGCCTTGTCACCGCCGGAGAAGAGGAAGAACGCCGCCACACCGGCAGCCAGCAACACACCGCCGATCGCGGCAATGATACCAACCGGCAGACTGCGTTTCGCAGGTTCCTGCATGGTCTCCGGCAAAACAAATCCGGACTTGACTGTCTCGCTTGCCGCCGCATCGATGAGTTTGCTGATTTCGTCATCTTCATCAAGCCGGCTTTGTTGACTGGTCGCCGTGACAACCTGCGATGAACGATCCTCACTCACGACCAGCTCACTGTCATCGTCGATCGGAATCTCCTCGATCTCATCAATCGCGATCGGCTCTTCTTCCTCTGACTCAAGCGGTTTCTGCGCTTCAATTTCTGCGGCGATCTCTTCGATTTCGGCGAGTTCATCTTCCGGCTCTGCGGCGATCTCTTCGATCTCGGCGAGTTCATCTTCCGGCTCTGCGGCGATCTCTTCGATCTCGGCGAGTTCATCCTCCGGCTCTGCGACTATCTCTTCGATCTCCTCAGGTGCCTGTGCTTCCTCCTCAACGATAAGTTCACCCAGATCTGCAGACCCGTCAGGTTCTGCCGCAGCTGCCGCCGGCACTTCATCGGGTGTTTCTTTCAGATCGGAACGCAACTGGTTGGCTTCTTCGTGCATACGAAGGATCATCGTCTCTGCGCGTTGTTGTGCATCATCGGCTTCACTACGCAAACGATTCGCATCGTGTTCGGCCTTCTTGCGTGTCGTCTCGGCCTCTTCCTGCAGGCGTCGCACTTCCTCACGTGCCTGCTCTCGTGCCTCCTCGGCCGACTTCGATACTTCCACGGCCTCGTTACGGGCGCGTTCACGCGCAGACTCGGCTTCCTCGATCAGGCGTCGCGACTCATCTTCGGCAACCTGGCGAGACTGTTCGGCTTCCACCTTGATACGGATCGCCTCCTGCTCGGCCTGTTTGCGGCGCTCCTCGGCTTCCTGCTTGAGGCGCAAGGCCTCCTCGGCTTCAAGCCGGGCGGCGTTGGTCTCCGCTTCGAGTCGGGCAAGTTGTTCGGCATTATCTTCAGCCAGTCGTGCCATTTCAGCCTCTGCCTGCAAACGCGCAACTTCTTCTTCCGCCTTCATCCGGGCATGTTCGGCATCGGCCTTGATTTGTGCCGCCTCTTCTTCAGCAGCCAGGCGCGCTGCCTCGGCATCCGCGTGACGCTGGCGCGCCGCTTCCTCGGCATCCATCCTCACCCTGTCGGCATCGGCCTTGAGGCGGGCGGCCTCTTCCTCGGCTGCCAGCCGGCGTGCCTCTACCTCACTCATACGCCGCTTTTCTTCATCCGCACGCAACCGCGCCTGTTCGGCCTCGGCCTGTAAACGCGCCACTTCCTGCTCGGCAGCAAGACGTGCCTCTTCCTGCGAGGAGAAGAATCGGGCCGCCTCGGCCTCGGCCTCGAGACGGGCACCTTCTGCCTCGGCCAGTAACTGTGCGGCTTCCTGTTCCGCCTTGAGCCGCGCCGCTTCGGCTTCGGCAACAATTTCCGAGGCCAGTGCTTCAGAGCGTTGTCGCGTCTCTTCTTCGGCACGTCGGCGCAATTCCTCTGCCTCGCCCCGCAGGCGCCGCGCCTGTTCCTCGGCCTGATCACGGGTACGCTGTTGTTCTTCCTGCAACCGCCTGGCCTGTTCCTCGGCCTTTTGCTTGGCAGCTTCGGCCTCGGCACGCAAACGCGCACTATCCGCTTCCGCTTTGTTTCTGGCTGCCTCGGCCTCCTCGTGCAGACGCCGGGCCTCTTCCTCGGCCTTGTTGCGTGCAGCCTCCGCCTCGGCACGCATCTTCGCGGCGTCTTCATCAACGCGGTGGAGCAGTGCTTCGCGTTGCTGGCGCAGTTCTTCGAGTTCCTTGTCTGCCTGGGCCCTGGCCTGTTTGCGCTCGCTACGCAGTTTCTCGGCTTCCTCTTCTGCCTGCTTGCGTGCGGTTTCCGCCTCGGCCTTGAGATGCTCGGCTTCCTCGGTAACTGCCTTGCGCTTCTGGATTTCTTCCTGTGCCTTCTTGAAGGCCTGTTCCTGTTCCTTTTTCATTTGCGCCACGGCCTGCTCTGCCTTGAGACGCTTGCTGACCTCTTCCTCTGCCCTTTCACTCGCGAGAAGCTGTTCCTCGCGCATTTTTTTCAATTCATTCTCCAGTGCTTCACGACGCCGTGCTTCTTCCTCGGCCCGTTGCACTGCGGCCGCACGCTCATCCTGCAGGGAGGTGGCCTGTTCTTCGGCCTTTTTTCGTGCTGCGGCCTGCTGGGCACTGAAATCAATCACCGCCTTGTCCGCTTTTCCTTCCTCGATGATCTCTTCTTCGACACGCTCTTCGCCGCTATAACCGCCTGCCAGTACATAGGCATCCACACCGCGCTGGCTGAGCAGAAAGGCCGCTATCGAACTGCGGGTGCCGTTATCGCAATAGGTGACATACTTGCGTGAGGTGTCGAGTCGATCGATGTTATTACGCAACACGGACAGCGGCAGGTTCTTGCTGCCGGCAATACTGCCCCGGGTATGCTCATTGGGCAGGCGCACATCCAGCCACATGCCACCCTGTTTGACGATCTCGGTGGCCTCATCTAAATCCACCCAGTTGATGAGCGGTGCCTTCATGAGCTGATCAAAACTTTCCTGGGGCAGGCGCATGAGGAGGCCATCGGTGATCATGGTGATCGTGGCATTGCGACGCTCACCCGATATCAGCGCCTCTTCACCAAAACTGTCGGCCGGTCCCAGTTCGGCGACTACCCTGGTCTTGCCGGAGGGTTCGGCAACGGTAACCTTGCAGCGACCCTGGCGTACGATGTAGAAATAATCGCCCTCATCGCCTTCCCTGAGTACCGTATGGCCGCTCTTGACCGGAAGCTCTTCGAGCTGCATGAACATGGCCTGGATGTTACTGGCTGGCAGATTGACGAAGGCGTCAGACTGCAGTAGCTGCGCCATCCAGTCATCTTCGTCCAGTTCATCGGTGACTTCATAGGTGTCGCTTTGCCTGGTGGTCAGGAGTTGATCCAGTAGCTGCGTATCGATACGCACGAATGTCGCGACAGCGCCCCTGGCACGTGCTGTCAACTGGCGGGGAGTATGGTGGGCAAGCGGGTAGCGCGCTGCACTCGTGCCGCCCGTGACAGACTCGATAAAACTCTTGCCGGACAGCATATCGACCTTGCCGGATAGCAGGTAAACTGCCCGGTTATCCATATCGCCTTCATTAAACAGGGCTTCCCCCGGGGCCGCTTGCTCAATCTGCAAGTGCTCGAGTAACGCCGCAAATTTTTCATCCGGCAAGGCGCTGATCGGCACGAGACTGCGCAAGCCTTCGATCATATCTTCTTTCTTTATGACTGCACCCATGCATCCTGTTCCTGTGCAACTTTCGCGGGGTAGCGAGTGACGATGTATAACTTGTCAGATATACAAGTTATACATTTTCCCCGGCGTGGCCCTGTTCACAAAACCTGACACCACTTTACACCAGCCGAAAGGTACCGTGCCGGCGGTTTTCCCGCACACTCCCGGGTTTTCCATCTCAAATACTATATTTAACAGAATTTTATAGAGGTTTTTTAACATATTTCTTTATAAAAAGATAACACGTTTCCGGCGAAGTTGAAGTCAATTCACAGGAAAAATGGCCACTCTTGTCAGCCATGTCTTACAGTAGATACCGCCTTTACCGACTATGATAACCAGGTAATCTGGCTAGAATATGCCGCAAATGCCTCCGAGGGGAAGTGAATGCCTTTTCGTGTCTGGATGAATGTTGTGCTGTTCTGCCTGTTTGCGCCGCTGCTTGCGCCCGGTCAAGCATGGGCGCAGGCCAGCGATAATCCGCAACAACTGGTTCGCCAGGCCTCCGACCAGATCATCAGTCGTATTCATTCAGAGCGCCAGCAAATCGATGTGGATCGGGCCCATCTTTACCTGTTGCTGGACGAGTTGCTTATCCCGCATATCGACTTCGAGAAGATGTCACGGTGGGTGCTGGGCAAGCACTGGCGGCGCACCAGCATTGAACAGCGTGAACGTTTCGTCACTGAGTTCCGCAACCTGATCATACGCACCTATTCAACTGCGCTGCTTGAATACAGTGACCAGACCATCCACTTCCTGCCGCTGCACAGCAAACCCGGTGCAACCGAGGTGACTGTACGCACCGAGATCAAAACCGGCACCGGCCAGGCGATCCCGATCCATTACGACCTGTACCGGAATGGGCAGCAATGGCTCGTCCAGGATGTCAGTATCGATGGCGTCAGCCTGGTCACGAATTATCGCACCAACTTTGCCAGCCAGATTCGCCGCAATGGCGTTGATGGGCTGCTCGAACAACTCAGCCGGCGCAACACGAAACAAGAAAAATAATTTTCTGTCAAGACTTTTTGCTGCCAACTAATCCTGCCGCGTAGTCATATAAGCCTATTATTCAGCTGTAAAATGAATTGAATAAAGAGTTTTTACTTGCATTCACATATGGTTTATGTGATATCTTATACGCACGCATGAAAACCAAAAACTATGATAACGCTAACAGCATAGCGTTAAGTAATCTCGACTTGCAGGAGTAACTGATGGCTGCCAAGAAACCAAGAACGAAGACTGAAATTCTTCGCGAAATTGCCGAGAACACCGGCCTTACCCGTAAAGACGTAGTTGCCGTATTCGACGAAATGTCTGGCATGATTAAAAAGGACCTCGGTCGTCGTGGTCCGGGCGTATTCACCATTCCGGGGCTCGCCAAGATCCGCGTTGTACGCAAGCCTGCCACCAAGGCACGCAAGGGTACCAACCCGTTCACCGGTGAAGAAATGATGTTCAAGGCCAAGCCGGCCCGCAACGTCGTCAAACTGACTGCGCTGAAAGCACTCAAAGACATGGTGTGAGAACTGCGTTGAACATGAGAAAAGGGGGGCTTGATGCTCCCCTTTTTTATTACCTGTCAGTCCCCGCTAGTCTGCAGCCATCGCCTCCAGCAGCGCGTGCTTGGTCGCAATAAAGTCCTTGTGTGGTATATACAACAGATCCGCAACGCGACGAATATAATGCTCTTCGTAGCGATCCAGGGCGCCATCGCTGTAGGCCAGTTGCCATAACATGGCAATAATCTGGCGCTTTTGTGTCTGCTCGTAATGAGCATTGATCAGGCGGGTGAACTCATACAGGCACGTCGCCTGCTGCGAGGAGGTCTCCGCGAGTTCCAGCAGTGCGCGGGTTTCCGCCTCTTGCAGTGAGAAAGTCCTGGCTACCGCTGCATACAATGTCTCACGCTCACGGTCGTCAATGCGATCATCGGCGCGGGCCAGCTCGAACAACAAGGCCGTAGTGGCAAGCTGCAGGGCATGTGTGTGATCACTTGTCGACTCTCCCGGTACAAGGTTTTCCCGGAAAAAATCGCGGATACGTTCTAACATGGTCTCTTACGTTTGTTTACAAATACCAGCTTGTGATTATGCCGTGCTCTGCCATAGTCAAACAACCATGTGGGGGACAATATCA
>JASFME010000096.1:0-8080 GCA_050117725.1 Granulosicoccaceae bacterium
CCTGAAACTTGCCGAGGAAGAACGCCGCATTCGCACCGACCCGGTTGCCCGTTCTACGGATATCCTGAAAAAAGTATTTGATTATTATTCCAGATAAACGCCGGGTAACCTGGAATTCTGCCCGGCAGAAAAAAACCGCAGCCTCCACGATTCAAAAGGCTGCAGTTGCGTAGACCGGTCGGAAGGCGGGATTACCCTTCTTCTTTCTGGCTGGACACGCAGTTTTCGAGGAAGCTGTCCAGGGCATCATCGCTGACGCCGTTGTCATTGGCCTGCTTCATGCACTCGCCAAGCTTTTGTTCATAAGCATTATTTGCTGCTTCGTTGCTTTCATCAGTGCTTTTTTCCTCTGCAATGGCATGGCCAGCAAGCAGCATGGCAGCAACAAGCGAGATAGTGGTGTATTTCATGAGGTGTACTCCATAATAAAAACTTCCGGCACTTGCCGTGATTACCCACGCAAGATGATTTGCGCTGCCGGCAACTACACGGCAGAAGAACCCGCAAGTACAACAATATAAACCGATGATAACCATCGACCGGCGCTATGGTTCCGGGCCAGGCAGAGGTGGTTGAACAATCGAAAATATCGAACGTCACAATCGAAAAAAATAATTTGCAGTCAAGGCTGACTGCAAAAAGAATCGCGCCTATCAGATAACCCCATCACATGTTTTGCGAGGTAGTGCGAGCGATGGTAAAAACCGAAATTAATGATTCGCTTGATGGCGATGAAAATTGCGTAGATTTCGATGGTCCGGACAGTGAGGACCAGGCAGGTAAGGCAGACAACAGTATAGAAAAATACGAAATCCGACGCCGCATTGAAGAACTACAGGAACAAAAACGCCTGGATAAAATGCTTAACGATTTTGACGACTACCTCGAGGCTTGAGTAATTTATCAGGCAATATCGATATCAGCTCGTCAATAAGCCCGGTTTTCTCGCTGGCTTGCGGGTAATTGGCAAAGGCAGGACGCTCTATTTCGGGAGCGCCCTTGACCCTGTATAGCTTACCCTTTGCCAGCTGATGTTTTACCATCGGTTCAGCAAGATAGGCGGTCCCGCCGTTGACCAGGAGGTTACCCAGCGCGATGCGTCCCTGGCTGGTACGCAAGTGCGGTGACGGGAGATCAGGGAAAGTCCTGGCGTGCATGGTCGAAAAGGTCGTGCCCCAGTCAACCAGGACATAATCGGTTTGCGTAGCCTGCTCAACCGTGAGTTTGTCCTTGCTTGATACCATGATCAAAGGGATACGCAGTATTTCTTTTGATTCGATCTCGCTGATGTTCAGGGGATCGAAAGTAAAGCCGAGATCAAGCGTGCCATCCCGCAGGCGCCGAACGATCGTGTCGTGATTGATCACCTCGGCACTGATGGAGAGCCTGTGGCGCTTTTTGCAGGCCTTGTTGAGCCAGTCCTGCAGGACAATATCCCACATGCTGGGGACGCCGGCGACACTGAATGGCACCTGCTGGTCACTGTCAACAGCGATTTGTTGACGGGCCTGGTTCCAGATCGTCAATATGTTTTCAGCATGATGGAGCAGGCGCTGGCCAGCTGCAGTTAACTGGATATCATTGCGCGTGCGCGTGAACACGGGTGCGCCAACGATTTCTTCGAGTTGGCGTATGCGTGCACTGACGGTCGATTGGGTTACAAACAGGTTTTCAGATGCCTTGCCAAAATGCCGTGTCCGGTTGATTTCCAGGAAAGTTTTTAGCAGGTCAATGTCAACGCTCAAGGTCACTACCTCCATGCAAAAGCAGTGACTATGTAGCCTTAAACAGCTGACGGATCAAGCAATATTTTCGGGGTGGCAAGCTGCTCTATATGCTGCTTAATCGACGATATTATATTTCTGTCGTATCCCGGCGACGCTATCCGGCAGGTTGGCGGGTCTGTATTTGTTTGCCGCGTTTTCAATACGTTCGATAACGGTCTTGTGAATATTTGCACCGTCCGGCAGTTTGCGGCGGCGACTACCCCGAAAGCGCCAGAACCCCGAGCAGGATTCATGGAATTTCCCCGGGGGATCGCCGGCCTCATGCGGGTTTGGCCGGTAGCGCAGTTGTGCGGCAAGGCTCTCGTCAATCTCAAGCCCCTGTTGTTTGGCCTTGCCCAGCATCCATTGCAGGGCAATATTGGACAGGCCGCGCTCATCGTACCAGCCACCCACATTCGAATGCACCCCGGCGAACCAGACCTGTTCGATTGTCTGGCCGGCATGCAGGTTCGATTCATCCCACAGGCAAGGTGGAAAGTCCTTGCGGCGTTCATCGATGGATAGCGCGTGATAGCCGAATTTTACTTCCGGGTTCAGGGTCGTGTTGTAGAAGCGTTTGCCGGCATTCATGACCAGTGACGAGACGGTATCCCAGACACCTACCAGCTGAACCGGACAGGGCCGGGAAAAGGTGGCCTTGAAGCCGGCGGCAATCTTGTCAATATCCTTGCCTTCCTTGGCCGCCTTCTTTTTATCGGTGTTATACAACTTGGAGGCATATTCAACGAGATTGTCATTGTCAGGGTAGAGCAGGCCACACTTGTGCAGCATGCCGGCGAGTGCGCGAACGGTAAATGCGCCGCGGCTGAAGCCGAACATGTAGATCAGGTCACCCGGTTGGTAGACCTCCATGAGGAACTGGTAGGCATCATCGACATTTTTCTGCAGACCGGCCCCGGTCGCCTGGTCGTGCCTGGCTGTCAGCTTGCCGATTTCCTCGTCGTATTCCCAGCCGCCCGTGCCCACGCCCGGGTCATAATAAGTGGTCTGCTGGCTGTTTCTCTGTGCAATGGTATAAAGGTCAACGACATTGGTGTTGTTCTTGCCATATTCATTACCGGTGCCATCACAACAAATCACGATCTTTTTCATTGCACATGCTCCCTGTACGCAGTTCAGTCCATTGTTTTGCAGGCTACTGACTGTTTCACCCGCCGGATTTCATTAATAACTATGTTGTCACGATAGCACTGCGAAGTGGCTGCTCACAAGCCATCCACCTTTGTCAGCGACATGCTGCTTGTTGTGCCGCGTTTGTGGTTTTCTATCTTTACCGGCAGGTTGTGCAGGGCAGGCGCAATCCAGATAAAGGTATGACGATCCTGTTTGCCAATCCGGGTGCGTTTGTAACGGATGGCCTGGTAATCGCCCGCCCTGGTCTTTACTGTCTCCGGACCCAGGTTCTCCAGCTTGTAGTATTTTGGCCGGGAGTCATTGGCGATGCTGTATTGCATCACGCTACTACCAGTGGCTGCATACATAAAGCCGAGCAGTTCATTGAGCAGATCACGTATGACAGGTTTGAAGGTGTAGGTGACCGGCCGGGGCAGTCTGCTCTGTACCTGTTGTTGCGCATGGTCAAAGACAAGCTGCATATTGCGCGACGGCTTGTTGCTGTTATTGCGTGTGTACTGCGAACTGAGCAGTTGCTTGTCCGAAATAATGCCACGGCTGGTTTCGCGGATCGGATCCGGGCTGAGAAAGGCGGCAAGACCGCTGGCCTTGATGACAGAATCCAGCGTGTAGTGTTGGCCCTCGCGTGTGAAGCTGAGGGTGCGCGTACCGACCGTACTGCTGCCACGCTGCAACTGGTAATGGGCAGTGAAGTCGGGCACTGGCGCTGCGCTGGTGATTAGCGGCAAGAGCAGGCCGGCCAGCAGGCTAGCTATATTCGATACCCTTTTGCGGTAAGGCTTTGCCATCAAGTAATACCTGGTTGTTGTGCATCCGGATCCGGCCTTCAGCATACAGGCGGATCGCCTCCGGATAGATGCGGTGCTCCTGTTGCAGCACGCGCGCGGCGAGGCTGTCCGGCGTATCGCCTTGCTCAACCGGCACCCGTCCCTGGATGATGATCGGTCCGCCATCCACTTCCGTTGTTACAAAGTGCACACTGGCACCATGTTCTTCGACACCGGCTTGCAGCGCGCGTTCATGCGTATTCAGCCCGGGAAAGTCAGGCAGCAGGGCGGGGTGTATGTTCAGCATGCGGCCAGCGTAGTGTTCGACGAAGTCATGCGTCAGGATGCGCATGAAGCCGGCCAGGATCACGAGTTGCGGGGCATAGCTGTCGATAGTCTGTTGCAGGGCCTGGTCAAATGCGGCGCGGCCCTCGAATTGCGTATGGTCGACCACAACGGTCTCGATGCCGGCCTGCATGGCGCGTTGCAGCCCCTGCACCCCGGGCCGGTTGCTGATCACGGCGCGGATCTCGACGGGCAGTTCGTCGGCCTGCCAGGCATCAATGATCGCCTGCAGGTTGGTGCCGCTGCCGGAAATAAGGATAACCACGGGAAGTGGCGGCTGGCTCATACTGAAGCCCGGCTCAGCTCAGGATAACGCGACGATCGTCGGTGGCCGCATCAATCCGGCCGATCACGCTGGCCTGTTCGCCCTGCGCCGCGAGGATCTGCAGGGTCTGTTCAACATCGTCGGGCGCCACGCACAGTACCATGCCGACACCGCAGTTAAAGGTGCGGTACATCTCGGCATCCTCAATACCACCGTGTTCCTGCAACCAGTCGAAAATCGCCGGGCGCTGCCAGCTCGCAGTGTCGATCGTGGCCGTGGCGTTGGCGGGCAGCACGCGCGGCAGGTTTTCCGGCAGGCCGCCACCCGTAATATGGGCCAGCGCCTTGACCCTGAGCTGTTTGAACAGGGCGAGCAGGGCCTTCACATAAATCCTGGTCGGGGTCAGGAGGACCTCGGCGAGCGGTTGGCCATGGAAGTCGTCGTCGAGTCTGGCGCCACTGACCTCGATGACCTTGCGGATCAGCGAGTAACCGTTCGAGTGCGGGCCGGATGACTGGATGCCGATCAGCACATCACCGGTGGTCGCATCCTGGCCGGTAATGATGTCCTGTTTTTCGACGACCCCGACACAAAAGCCGGCCAGGTCATAATCCTCGGCGCTGTACATGCCGGGCATCTCGGCGGTTTCACCGCCGATCAGGGCGCAACCGGCCTGCAGGCAGCCTTCGCCGATGCCCTTGATCACGGCCTCAGCCGTATCGAGCTCGAGCTTGCCGGTCGCGTAATAATCGAGGAAGAACAGGGGTTCGGCTCCCTGCACGATCAGGTCGTTGACACACATGGCGACGAGGTCGATGCCGATCGTGTCATGCAGGCCGGTATCGATGGCCAGCTTGAGCTTGGTGCCCACGCCATCGGTACCGGACACGAGCACCGGCTGTTTGTAACCTTCCGGGATCTCGAACAGGGCGCCGAAGCCGCCCAGTCCCTCTAGCATACCGTTGCGGCGTGTAGCTGCTGCGACCGGTTTTATGCGTTCGATCAGGGCGTTACCGGCGTCGATATCAACACCGGCATCACGGTAACTCAGGGACGGCTTGTCTGGCATGCGAAGGGATCTCCGGCACAAAAAATGAGGGGGCTAATAGTACAGGGGCGCGGCAAACCGGGCAAACCATTGACTGGTAGCTGGTCCGCGCCGTGGTGTATAGTGCGCCGAGATGCCGTAGTTGCGAGCGTTGTCCGTATATATAAAGGAATCATGTTGAAATCGTTACATATGCTGTGCGCCGTGCTGGTTTGCCTGTTATTGCCCGCGTGGTCCGGGGCGGCCGAGGTCCATGACCTGTTCGAGGCCGAAGTCGCGGTCAACAGCCAGGCGCAGCAGGAACGCCAGGCGGCGATTCACCGTGGCCTGGTCAATGTGCTGGTAAAGGTGACGGGGGACAGCGAAATTGCCCTGTCACCGGGCGTCCCGCAACTGCTTGACCGCAGCCAGCAACTCGTGCAGCAATACCGTTACCGTGTTGAACAACTGCCAAACCCGGAGGGCGCGGAGCCGATCGAGCAAATGTGGTTGTGGCTGCGTTATGACGAGGCCGCCATTGTGCGTGCTTTGCAGGAACTCGAGATCCCGATCTGGGCACGAACCCGACCCAATACGCTGGTCTGGCTGGCACTTGAAACCGCCAACGGTCGGCGCCTGTCGGATGAGCAGGACAGCCGCCTGCGTAGCCTGCTGCAACGTGAGTCCAGTCGCCGAGGCGTGCCGCTCGTCTTGCCGCTCATGGATCTTGAAGATCAGTCCCGCATAAAGGTCAGTGATGTGTGGGCGAATTTCCAGGACAACATCATGCGGGCCTCCAGCCGCTACGCGGCGGATGCCGTTTTGAGCGGGCGCCTGCGTTCTCTTGACGCAAACAGTGACCAGTGGCAGGTGCACTGGTCGTACACTCACGCCGGGCGAATTTACGAGTGGGGCCTGTCAGGCCGGCTCGAAGATGTGATCGCCAATGCTATGGATGGCATAGCCGATACGCTGGCGAGCCTGTTCGTGCAGAAAACGGCAAGCAAGCCGGGTGAAGTGCGTGTGTTGGTAACCGGTATTACCACGATTGAGGATTACGCGCGCAGCGATGCCTTTTTGCGCAGCTTTGACCCGGTCACTGACGTGCAGGCCAGCCAGGTCTGGTCGGACCGGGTATTGTTCAAGGTGATGTTGCGCGGTGACCAGCAAATGCTGGGACAGCTGATTCGCCTCAGTGACAAGCGCCTGCTCAATGAGTTAAGCCTGCCGCCAGCAGTTCCGGCACAGCCCGGCCAGGTGCGATCCATTGCTGACATGATGTACGAACTTTCGCCGTGAACCTGAGTTTCCTGCCCAACCTGATTACGATTCTGCGTATCCTGTTGGTGCCACCGGTCGTACTGGCGCTGCTCAATGAACAGTATCTGCTGGCGATTGGTCTGTTTGCCCTGGCCGGTTTCAGTGATGGCGTCGACGGCTACCTGGCGCGGCGTTATAACTGGAGCAGTTGGTGGGGTTCGGTACTCGATCCGATCGCCGACAAACTGTTGCAGGTTTCGACCTATCTCACGCTGGCATGGCTCGCCCACCTGCCATGGTGGCTGGTGATTGCCGTGGTTGCGCGTGATGTCATCATTGTCAGCGGCAGTTTTACCTATTATGCGATATTCCGTCACTTCGAGGCTGATCCGACCTGGATCAGCAAATGGAATACCGCGTTTCAAATCCTGCTCGTATTACTCGTGGTCCTGAATGTCAGTATGGTTACGATACCGTCATTGTTGTTGCAGGGCCTTATGCTGCTCGTGTTCGTGACAACGGTGATCAGTGGCACGCAATATGTCACGCGCTGGATTCGCCTGGCGATTGAAAACAGTCGCAGCTAGCTCATTGCCGCGCCCGACAGCATCTTTTACACTGCAACGCAATAATATTAACGAGGGGACAGGCCGTGACGGAATCACGTAGCTGGTTGGTTCTTGCATCACTCGCTTTGACGGGTGTGCTGTTATATTTGCTCGCCCCGGTACTCACGCCATTCCTGATCGCCGCATTGCTTGCCTATATTGGTGATCCGCTTGTCGATCGCCTCGAGACGAAGAAACTGTCACGCACGCTGGCGGTAATCATTGTTTTTCTCGGCCTGACGATCATCGCCCTTGTGTTGCTACTTATCCTCGTGCCGCTTATCCAGCAACAGGTGGTCAACCTGACAGCAAAGGTCCCCGGTTACCTGGAGTGGTTGCAGGTCACGGCCCTGCCCTGGTTGCAGAGCACGCTCGGCTTTGAGTTGCCGGATATCGATCAGCTCAGGAAAAGTCTGCAGGCCAACTGGCAACAGGCCGGTGGCGTGGCACTTAATGTACTTGGTTCACTGACCAGCTCCGGCGCCGCGCTGCTCGAATTGCTGGCCAACCTGGTGCTCGTGCCCGTGGTCACGTTTTACCTGTTACGTGACTGGGACGGGCTGGTCGCGCGCATCCATGAATTGTTACCGCGCCATCTAGAGCCGACCATCGTCAGGCTGGTGCGCAATGCCGATGAAGTGCTCGGGGCATTTTTCCGTGGCCAGTTACTGGTCATGCTCGGGCTTGGTCTGATCTATTCAATCGGCTTGTGGGCATTTGGTATCGACCACGCCTTGCTGATTGGCATGATCGCCGGCGTAGTCAGCTTCGTGCCGTACCTGGGCCTGATTGTCGGCGTGTTGCTCGCCGGCCTGGCCAGCATCCTGCAATTCCAGGATATCTCCCACCTGTGGCAGGTGGCCGTCGTGTTTGGTATCGGCCAGGCG